>NZ_JBHXRK010000009.1:213710-258252 GCF_042716875.1 Streptomyces sp. NPDC058646
CGCTAATTTTTTTTATAATACACAGTTCCCCAACACCCACACCCCGGGTCGGGGGCGGGGCCCGGACACCACTGGTGTCCGGGCCCCTCCTCGTACCGTGCGTGACGCGTGGTTACGCGGTCTGCTCCTGCTGCTTGCGCCAGCGGATGCCGGCCTCCAGGAAGCCGTCGATCTCGCCGTCGAGCACCGCCTGCGGGTTGCCGACCTCGAACTCCGTGCGCAGGTCCTTGACCATCTGGTACGGGTGCAGGACGTAGGACCGCATCTGGTTGCCCCAGGAGCTGCCGCCGTCCTTGAGGGCGTCCATCCTGGCCTGCTCCTCCTGGCGGCGCCGCTCCAGCAGCTTGGCCTGGAGGACGTTCATGGCGCTGGCCTTGTTCTGGATCTGCGAGCGCTCGTTCTGGCAGGAGACGACGATGCCGGTCGGCAGGTGCGTGATGCGCACCGCCGAGTCGGTGGTGTTGACGCCCTGGCCGCCGGGGCCGGAGGCGCGGTAGACGTCCACGCGCAGCTCGGTCTCGTCGATCTCGACGTGGTCGCTGGTCTCGACGACCGGCAGCACCTCGACGCCCGCGAAGGAGGTCTGGCGGCGGCCCTGGTTGTCGAAGGGGGAGATGCGCACCAGGCGGTGCGTGCCCTGCTCGACGGAGAGGGTGCCGTAGGCGTACGGGGCCTTGACGACGAAGGTGGTCGACTTGATGCCGGCCTCTTCCGCGTACGAGGTCTCGTACACCTCCGTGGGGTAGCCGTGCCGCTCGGCCCAGCGCAGGTACATGCGCTGCAGGCGCTCGGCGAAGTCGGAGGCGTCGACGCCGCCGGCCTCGGCGCGGATGTTGACGAGGGCCTCGCGCTCGGCGTACTCGCCGGACAGGAGGGTCCGGACCTCCATCTCCTCCAGCGCCTTGCGGACGGCGACCAGCTCGGTCTCCGCCTCCGCGAGGGTGTCCGCGTCCTCCATCTCCTGCGCGAGCTCGAAGAGGACCGCGAGGTCGTCGATGCGGCTGCGCAGGCTCTCGGTCTTGCGGACCTCGGCCTGGAGGTGCGAAAGCTTGCTCGTGATCTTCTGAGCGGCGTCCGGGTCGTCCCACAGGGACGGCGCGGCGGCCTGCTCTTCGAGCACGGCGATTTCCCCCCTCAGCTTGTCGAGGTCCAGGACGGCCTCGATCGACCCCATGGTCGAGGAGAGGGACTTCAGCTCTTCGGAAACATCGACGACTGCCACGGGTCCAGCGTAGCCGGTCCCCGGACGGCGCCGTCCGGGGCGGCCGGTTCACCCGTACTGATGGACGGTCGTACGGGCGTACCCTCGCCGTATGACTGTTCGCCTCGTCAAGCGCCGCCATGTGGACCACATGCGTGTCACGACGACGAGCTGTCGGCCGCCGGACCATCCCCAAGCCTGATCCACCCCGATCCGACTTGGTCCTGTACGCGGCTCATCCGGTCCCGGCGCCATCCCTGCCGGCGGCCCCTCCCACCCGCGTCCCCGCCATCTCAGGGGAACAGGACCCCGTGACATCCGAAACGGAGCCGTCATGCCGTCCGCGCACTCCCTCCCCGTCCTGGACCTCTCCCAGGCCGACGACCCGGCCCAGCGGGCCGACTTCCTGAAGAAGCTGCACGCGGCAGCCCGGGACACCGGTTTCCTGCACCTCACCGGCCACGGCGTCAGCCCGGCCGAGACCGCCCGCATCCTGGATCTGACCAGGGCTTTCTTCGCCCTCCCGGAGGCCGACCGGCTGGCCGTGAGCAACCTGAACTCGCCGCACTTCCGCGGCTACACCCGGATAGGCCACGAGCTGACCGGCGGGGCCACCGACTGGCGGGACCAGCTGGACGTCGGCGCCGAGCGGCCCGCGCCGGAGCTGGGGCCGGACGACCCGGCCTACCTCTGGCTGGAGGGCCCCAACCAGTGGCCCGAGGCCCTTCCGGAGCTGCGGACGGCGGTCCTGGAGTGGCAGTCGCGGCTGGCGGCGGTGGCCCACCGGCTCCTCCAGGAGCTGCTGGCCTCGATCGGCGCCCCTGCGGACTTCTTCGACGAGGCCTTCGCGGACCGGCCCCACCTGCACACCAAGCTGATCCGCTACCCCGGGTCCGCCCCCTCCGGCGCGGACCAGGGGGTCGGCGCGCACAAGGACTACGGCTTCCTGACGCTCCTGCTCCAGGACTCGGTGGGCGGGCTCCAGGTGGTCCGGGACGACGGGTACGTGGACGTGCCGCCGATGCCGGGGGCCTTCGTGGTGAACCTGGGCGAGCTGCTGGAGATCGCGACCGAGGGCTACCTGACGGCGACCGACCACCGGGTGGTCAGCCCGCCGGGGTCGGTGGAGCGGTACTCGGTCCCGTTCTTCTACAACCCGCGGCTCGACGCGGTGGTGGAGACCGTCCCGGGCGACTACCTGCGGTCCGCGCCGGGCGTCGCGCACGACGCGACGAACCCGCTGCACGCGGAGTACGGGCGCAACGAGCTGAAGGGCTGGGTCCGCGCCCACCCCGCGGTGGCGCGGCGCTGGCATCCGGAGCTGGTGGGCGCGTAGCCCGGCCGGGGAAGGCGGGGCCGAGCCGCACCGGGCCGCGCCCGCCAGGGCGTGGCCGAAGCGGCGGCGGGGTCCGGGGCGGAGCCACAGCAGCGGCGCCGCAGGGCAGATGCGCGGTCCCGGCAGGGGCTACGGGGTGCGGGGGCTCGACTGTTTGGTGTCCTGGGGGGTGGCAGGGGTGTCGCCGCCGGACACGGCGAGCCACGTGCCCACCCCGGCCGCAGCGGCCAGCGCCACGGCGGAGACGGACAGGACCAGTCTCCGCTTGCGCGCGGCCTCGGCCCGGTGCCGGGCGGAGCCCGGGCGGTGGCCGCCGGCCGGCCGGGGCACCCGCGCGGTGCCCAGCGCGCCGCCCGCCAGCTCGTCCGGCGCCGGCACCCGCATGGAGGTGTGGGTGTCCCGGTTGGAGTCGGTCGCGGAGCCCGGCACCAGCGGGACCACGCCCCGCCGCCGGACCGGATCGGCGGCCGTCTCCTCCGCCGGCTCGGGCTCCGGCTCGGCGTCGTCCGGCTCGTCGACGTCCAGCGGCGGCATCCCCGCCAGCAGCGGCAGCAGGTCCCGCAGGCGGGCCGACAGCTCGGAGGCCCGCAGCCGTGACGCGGGAGCCTTGGCCAGGCACTGCACGATCAGCTGCCACAGCTCGTCGGGGATCCCGGGCAGCGGGACGACGGTCTCCGTGACGTGCCGGCGCAGCACCGCACCCGGGTGGCCGCCGCCGAAGGGGGTGAAACCGGCCAGCAGCTCGTACAGGACGGTGGCCAGGGCATATATGTCCACCGCCGCCCGCGGCGGGAGCCCCTCCACGATCTCGGGGGCCAGGTAGTCCGGCGTGCCGATGATCCGGGTCGTCGGGGCGGAGGCCCGGCCGGCCGAGGCCCGGCGCGGGGAGTCGATCAGCTTGGCCACGCCGAAGTCGGTCAGCAGCGCCGGGTGTGCGCCGCCGGGGCCGAGCGGTCCCTGCATGTCCAGCAGGACGTTCTCGGGCTTGACGTCCCGGTGCACGACCCCCGCCGCGTGGGCCGCCGCGAGCGCGTCGGCCACGTCCGCGACGATCGCCACGGCCGCCTCGGGGGCCAGCCGCCGCTCGCGGTCCAGGCGCGTGCGCAGGTCCGTACCGCGGACGAGGTCCATGACGAGGGCGAGGTCGTTGCCGTCGACGACGAGGTCGCGGACGGAGACCACGTGCGGATGGTCCAGGCCGAGCAGCGCGCTGCGCTCCTGGACGAACCGCCCGACCAGCTCCTGGTCGGACGCGAGGTCCTCGCGCAGCAGTTTGACGGCGACGGGCCCGTCCGGCCCCTCACCCAGCCACACCGTGCCCGCGCTGCCGCGCCCCAGGATCTGGTGCGCGGTGTACCGGCTGCCGATCTTCCGTGCCACGACTGCTCCCTCAGCGGCTGGCGTACGCACCAAAGCTACGCGGCCGGGTCGGGGTTGGCGGCCAGTAGGGGGCCCGATTCGCGGCGACCTTCACTTCTGCGGGCGAAATCACGTCCCAGAAGTCGACAAATCCACGAACTCGCCGCTACGGGAGCCGGTTCAGGGCTGTGTCCCGCCCGTCGAGTCGCCGACGGAACCGATCCAGTCGGCGACGCCGGTGCCCCAGCTCCACACCTGGTCCCACCAGCCCTTGCCGGTGCCGACCCATTCCTGGAGCGGGGTCAGCTCCCAGATCAGCCAGCCCGCCACGAAGAACAGCAGGATCATGACCAGGCAGCCCTTCAGGCAGCCGAGGCCGGGGATGCGCACCGGGTTGGCGCTGCGGCGGCGCGGCTCGCGCGGCGGCCGGGGAGCCTGCTGCTGCGGCGGCGGACCCTGCGGGGGCTGCTGCTGCTGCGGCTGGGACTGCTGCCGGTACTGGGGCTGCTGCGGCTGCTGGTACTGCTGCGGCTGATGCTGCTGGTGCTGCGGCTGGTAGTGCTGCGGCGGCGGGGGCGCGTACTGCTGCGGGTACGGGGGCTGCTGCGGCTGCTGGTACTGCTGCGGCGGCGGTCCCTGCCGGTACGGCTGCTGCTGCTGGGGGCGCTGCTGGGGCCGGCGCGGCTGCTGCTGCGGCGGCGGGGGCGCCTGGCGCTGCGGACGGCGGCGCAGCGGGTCCTCGTCCGGGTCGAGGTACTGGATCTGCGTCTGCTCGTTGCGGTCGCGGACGGCCCGCATCTGCGACTGCCACGGGTGCGGGGAGTCCGGCTGCTGCACGGGCGGCAGGACCGAGGTCGGGTCGGCCCCGGGGGCCCCCGTACTCGGCAGCACCGAGGTGGCGTCGGCCGCGCCCACCGGCGGCATGACGCTGGTCATGGCGTTCGGGTCGTAGGCACCCATCGGCGACGGGCCCTGGCCCGCGCGACCGGGCAGCACCTGGGTGGGGTCCGCGACGCCCGGGGTCTCGGGGACCGGGGCGGGCGAGGGGTCGGGGGCGAGCAGGGCGCCGACCCCGAACGCGGCCTCCACCTCGGCGGACGTGGAGTGCACGCCGATGCCGGAGGCGACCACGCGCAGCCCGCGGGCCAGGCTCACGGCGCTGGGGCGCTCGCCGGGCTCCTTGCGCAGGCAGCGCTCGATGACGGTCCACAGCGGCTCGGGCACGGTCGAGGGGCGCTGCGGCTCCTCGCTGAGGTGGCGGTGGAGCACTTCGAGCGCGGTGCCGCCGGCGAACGGGGGCCGGCCGGTGAGCAGTTCGTAGAGCAGGATGCCCGCGCCGTAGATGTCGACGGCGGAGGTCTGCGGGCGGCCCTCGGCGGACTCGGGGGCGACGTAGGCCGGGGTGCCGACGAACTCGTGGGTGCGGGTCAGGCCCGGGGAGTCGGCGAGGCGGGCGATGCCGAAGTCGGTGAGCATCGGCTTCATCTGGCCGCCGCGCTCGTCGAGCAGCACGTTGGCGGGCTTCAGGTCGCGGTGGACCACGCCGTCGGCGTGGCTGGCGGCGAGCGCGTCCGCGATCTGGGCGGTCAGCAGGCTCGCGGCGACCGGGGTGAAGGGCCCGTTCTGGCGGAGGTACTTGTGCAGGTCCGGGCCCTCGATCAGGTCCATGACCAGGGCCAGCAGGTCGCCCTCGACGACGAGGTCGCGGGTGCGGACGATGTTGGGGTGCGTCAGGCGCAGCAGCACCGAGCGCTCGCGCAGGAAGCGCATGACGATGTCCGCGTCCTGGGCCAGCTCCTCCTTGAGGACCTTGATGGCCACGGTCTCGCCGGGCTGCCCGGCGACGGCTGCCTCCGCGCCGGCGGTCTCCCGCTGGCGGGCACGCCAGACGGTGCCCGTGGCGCCGCGACCGAGCGGCTCCTCGAGCAGATATTTGCTGCCGACTGGCCGCACGTCCCGCGCTCCCCTGCTGTCGCTTCCGCTGCCAAAATGCATCGTTCGTTTCCGGCCCACTCTAGGGGGTGTCCCGAGGGAAGACGCCGGACGCCGGAGGTTGGTTGCCGCACACGTGTACGCAGGGTGATGTCCGTCGGGTATGCCGGAGGCGATTTTCCCCGGCTTCCCCCGCCCTTCGCCACGTCGCTGTCCGGATCCGTACGGAGCCGCGGCCGATCAAGATCAATTGTTGGCGGGTGCCGGGCGTGTTGTCGGCGACAGGTGCGAGGATGCACCCGTACGGAACGGCACGGGACGGGAGCCCCGCCTTCCGGCAGACCTGACCGGACGACGCGTCCGTGCCGGGCGGGGGGCGATCGGGCGGGCACGTCCCGGACCTTCCCTGCGCGGCGCACACACCGCGCACCGCGCAGAAGGGACCGCTGACGGCGATGCAGATCCGGCTGACCGTCCTTGGGTCGCGCAGCGGCCACCAGCCCGCGACCGCACCCGCGAGTTGTGACGTACTCGTCACGGCGCCCGCCGGTACCGTCCTCGCCGCGGTCGCCTCCGGGCTCGCGGCCACCGTGGGCGGACCCGACACCGGGGGCACGGTCGTGCTGTACGCCGGTGCCGAGCGGCTGGACCTCCAGCGCCGGGTGCTGGGCGAGCCCCCGCTGGTGGACGGCGCCGTGCTGGCGCTGCACGGTCCGGTGCCGGACGTCCTGCCCGAGGAGGGCCCCGGCGCGCCCCAGCTGCACGTGGTGGCCGGACCCGACGCGGGCGGCGTGCACCTGCTGCACAGCGGCCAGATCCGGGTGGGCCGCTCCGCCGACGCCGACGTCCCGCTCGACGACCCCGACGTGTCCCGGCTGCACTGCGCGGTGACGGTGATGCGGGACGGCCGGGTCGCGGTGGCCGACCTGGACTCGACCAACGGCACCACCCTGGACGGCGCCCCCGTGGGCCCCCAGCCGGTCCCCCTGCCGCCGGGGGCGCTGCTGCGCGTCGGCGAATCGACCCTCCGCCTGGCGCCCGCCGGCTCCGCCGCGCCCCTGTCCGTGACCCCCGACCTGGAGGGCCACCTCGCCCTCCCGGGCCGCGCCCCCGGCGAGGACGCGTCCGCCACCACCGCGCCGCCGCGGACCCCGGCCGGACCGGGCCGACCCGGCGGCGGTCCCGGCGCGCCTGCCGGAACACGCCCCGCGATGCCCGGCGCCGGCTGGACCGGCACCCCCGGCTCGGCACCGGACGCCCACGGCACGGCCGCGGCCGACGCCGCCCGCGCCGCGGGCCCGGACGCCGCCCCGCCCGGCGCGGCCCCCGCCCCCGCGGGCCGCCGCAAGGGCCTCGGCGCCTGGGCCCGCAAGTGGGTCCGGGGCGAGGAGGCCGCGGAGCAGCCCCTGCCCGAGCCGGAGGCCCCGGTCACCACCGCCGCCCCGCCCGGGCCGGACGACCCCGCCACGCTGCTGCTGGCCGCCCTGGGACCCACCGAACGGCTCTGGTCCCGCGGTCCCGGGCACCCCGCGGTGCTCGACGTGGGCCTGGGCGCCGGGAGCCGGGTGGCCCTGCGCACCTCCGGCTCGCTCGGCGTCGCCGGGCCCCGGGCCAGGCTGGCCGGGGTCGCGCGCTGGCTGGTGGCCCAGGCGGCGGGCCTGCACGGGCCGGGCCGGCTGGAGATCGTGCTCGTCTCCACCGACCGGGCCCGCACCCTCGCCGAACGGCGCCGCGACTGGGGCTGGCTGGGCTGGCTCCCGCACGTCCGGCCCGGACACGGCCAGGACTGCCGGCTGCTCCTGGCCTACGACCGCGACCAGGCCGCCGCCCGGACCGGCGAGCTGACCCGGCGGCTGGACGAGGGGCCGCTCGGCATCCACTGGGCCGCCGCCGACCCCGAGGGCGTCCGGCAGGCGGCCCGGGTCCACGAGGGCCCGTACACCCTGCTCGTCGTCGACGGCGACCCCGGCACCGGGGCCCTGCGGGACGTCACCGGGCGGCTCGCCTCGCACGGTCCGGCCGCCGGCATCCACGTGCTCGCCCTCGCGGAGGCCCCGGCCGCCACCCCCGCCTCCCCCGTCACCGACACCTACGAGGCCGCCTGCGCGGCCAACCCGGCCTTCCGGGACTGCGGTGCGGCGGCCCTGCTCAGCGGCGACGTGGCCACGACCGTACGGACCTTCGCGGTCAGCGGCGGCCGTCCCGTCCCGTCCGGTGCCACCGCCACCGCCGACGCCGTGTCCGTGGCCTGGGCCGAGCGGTTCGCCCGGGCCCTGGCCCCGCTGCGCGCCGACGGGGGCCCCGCGGAGGCGCACCGCCCCACGGCCGCCGCGCTGCCGCCCACGGCGCGGCTGCTCGACGAGCTGGGGCTGGCCCGCGCCACCCCGGCCTCCCTGATGGCCCGCTGGGCCGCCGCCACCGACCACGGGCACGGCACGGGCGGCCTGGCCGAGGTCGTGCTGGGCAGCGGACGGCGCGGGGCCGTCGGGGCCGAGCTGGTCCACGACGGCCCGCACCTGCTCGTCCAGGGGCCGGCGGGCAGCGGCCGGACGGAGCTGCTGCGGTCGGTGGCGGCCTCCCTGTCCGCGGCGGCCCGGCCCGACCGGCTCGGGCTGCTCCTCCTCGACGGGGCCGGCGGCGAGCGCGGGGACGGGCTGGCGCCCTGTACCGAACTGCCCCACGTGTCCGCCCACCTCGTCGCCACCGATCCCGTACGCATGCGGGAGTTCGCCCAGGCGCTCGGCGCGGAGCTCAAGCGCCGCTCCGAACTGCTGGACGGGGTGCCCTTCGCCGAGTGGCACGGCAGCCACGAGGTCGCCGAGCGGCTGGTCTCGCCCCGCCGGCCCGGGCCCGGGGAGCAGCGCGGCGACGGCGACCCCTCCTCCGGCCCACCCGGCTGGGGGGAGCCCGTACGGTCGGGCACGCTGCGGCTGCGCGCCGCGGCGACCCGGACCCCTGCGGCGGGGCCCAGTCCGCTGCCCCGTCTGGTGGTCCTCGTCGACGACCTCGACGCGCTCGTCACGCCGGGGCTCGGCAACACGGGCCGCCCCGCCGCCGGCTCGGTGGTCCGGGCACTGGAGGCGGTGGCCCGCGACGGCGCCCGGCTCGGGGTGCACCTGGTGGCCGCCACCGCCCACCCGGACCGGACGGCCGACACCGGGCCGGCCCGGCTGGCCACGCTGCGGGTGGAACTCGCAGCCCCCGACCAGCCGGGCCCCGGCCGCGGCCTGCTCCGGTACGCCGACGGCCGGGCGGTGCCGTTCCAGGCCGGCCGGGTCACCGGCCGGATCCCGCGCACGGCGACCCTGAGGCCGACCGTGGTCCCGGTGGAGTGGGAGCGGATGGGCGACCCGCCGGCCCGCCGCCCCGTACGGGAGCTGGGCAACGGGCCCACCGACCTCGCGCTGCTGGCCAGCGCCCTGGAGCGGGCCTCCCACCTGGTCTCGGCGGTACCGGTGCTGTTCCCGCCGTCCCCCTGAACCGGCCCCCGCCGCGCGGCGTGTCCTGGGGGACGCGGTATTGCGGGGGCGGGCGGGTCGGGCGTAGACCTGTGGTCCGGGACACACCATGAACCTCGGGGGCACAGCCATGCGCAAGCACGGAACGAGCCGTACGACGATCAGCTGGGCGGCCCTGGCGGCCGCGGGCGCACTCGCACTCACCGCGTGCGGGGGTGACCCGGCGCCGGAGGCGGGCCCGGACCGGAGCGGGAGCCCGGCGGGGCCGACCGTCGAACTACCCCGGCTGACCGGCGAGAAGCTGGAGGTCGCGGCCGTCTGGACGGGCCCGGAGCAGGAGAACTTCACGAAGGTCCTCAAGGAGTTCGAGAAGCGGACGGGCGCCACCGTCACCTTCGTCCCGGCCCAGGACCCGATCGTCACCTTCCTCGGTTCGAAGATCGCGGGCGGCCAGCCGCCGGACGTGGCGCTGCTGCCGCAGGTCGGGGCGCTGGTCTCGGCCGTGCAGAACAAGTGGGCGCAGCCGGTCGGCCCGGAGGCCAAGGCCCAGCTCGACGCGAACTACTCGGCCGGCTGGAAGGAACTCGGCGCGGTCGACGGCACCCAGTACGGCGTGTACTACAAGGCCGCCAACAAGTCGCTGATCTGGTACAACGCCAAGGCCTTCGAGGCGGCGGGCGTCAAACCGCCCACCACGTGGAAGGAGTTGCTGACGGCGGCCGACACCCTCTCCGCCTCCGGCACCCCGGCGGTCTCGGTGGCCGGCGCGGACGGCTGGACCCTCACCGACTGGTTCGAGAACGTCTACCTCTCCCAGGCGGGCCCGGAGAAGTACGACCAGCTGGCCCGGCACGAGATCAAGTGGACGGACGACAGCGTCAAGCAGGCGCTGACCACGCTGGGCGAGCTGTTCGGGCGCAAGGACTTCCTGGCGGGCGGGCCCGACGGGGCACTGTCGACGGAGTTCCCCAAGTCGGTGACCCAGACCTTCACGGGCGGCGACCGGCCGGCCGCGGCGATGGTCTTCGAGGGCGACTTCGTGGCGGTGAACATCGCGCAGACCGAGGCGAAGGTGGGTGAGGACGCCCTCGTCTTCCCCTTCCCGGCGGTCGGCGCGAAGGCTCCGGTGGTCTCGGGCGGGGACGTGGCGGTCGCCCTGAAGCCCTCGAAGGGGGCGCAGGCGCTGCTGACCTTCCTGGCCTCGCCGGACGCGGCGGAGATCCAGGCCCGCGAGGGCGGTTTCATCTCCCCGAACAAGGCGGTCAGCCCGGCCGCCTATCCGAACGACATCCAGCGGGACATCGCCAAGGCGCTGATCGCGGCGGGCGACGACTTCCGCTTCGACATGTCCGACCAGGCCCCGGCCGCCTTCGGCGGAACCCCGGGCGCGGGCGAGTGGAAGGCGCTCCAGGACTTCCTGGCGAACCCGTCGGACGTGGCGGGCGCGCAGGCGAAACTGGAGGCGGACGCGGCCAAGGCCTACGGGAACTGATCCCGTGACGGCCACGGTCACCACCACCGGCCAGGGGAAGGCCGCACCGGGCCGGGGCGCGGCGCGCTCGGCCGAGGCCAGGCGCCGCCGTCTGATCGCGGCGGCCTTCCTGCTCCCGGCCCTCGTGCTGCTCGGCGCGCTCGTCGTGCAGCCGATCGGCTACTCGGTCTACCGCAGCTTCTTCGACCGCTCGGGCTCCGTCTTCGTCGGGGCCGGCAACTACCGGGAGATCCTGGCCGACGACACGATCCGCACGGCCCTGCAGAACACGGCCCTGTGGGTGGTGCTCGCCCCGACGACGGCGACCGCCCTGGGCCTGATCTTCGCGGTGCTCACCGAACGGGTGCGGTGGGGAACGGCGTTCAAGCTGCTGGTGTTCATGCCGATGGCGATCTCGATGCTGGCGGCGGGCATCATCTTCCGGCTCGTCTACGACCACGACCCCGACCGGGGCGTCGCCAACGCGGTCTGGGTCGGGGTCCACGACACCTTCGCGGAGTCCTCGGCCTTCCCCAAGGCCCGCCCGGGCCGGGACTCCCCGCTGGTGCCGGCCCAGGGCGGTGCGTTCGTGACCCGTGACCCCGTACGGGCGGGCACGCCGGTGCTGCTCCCGATGGTCGGCGTGGCCCCGGAGGACCTGCCCGGGGGGACCCGTACCGCCGCGGCGGCCGGCTCCGACCCGGGGAAGGTCACCGGCACCGTCTGGCAGGACTTCACGCGGGGCGGGGGCGGCACGACGAACACGGTGGACCCCGCCGAGTCGGCCTTCGCGGGAATGCGGGTCGAGGCGGTCCGGGACGGCAGGGTGGTGGAGACGGCGACGACGCGCGCCGACGGCACCTTCCTCCTGTCCGCGAAGGCCGACGGGGCGCAGATCCGCCTGCCCGCGTCGAACTTCCGGGAGGCGTATTCGGGAGTCCAGTGGCTGGGGCCGTCACTGGTGACCCCGGCCGTCATCGGGGCGTACGTGTGGATGTGGGCCGGGTTCGCGATGGTGCTGATCGGGGCCGGGCTGGCGGCCGTACCGCGCGAGCTGCTGGAGGCGGCGCGGGTGGACGGGGCGAACGAGTGGCAGGTGTTCCGCCGGATCACCGTACCGATGCTGGCACCGGTGCTGGTGGTCGTCCTCGTCACCCTCGTCATCAACGTGATGAAGATCTTCGACCTGGTCTTCGTGATCGCGCCGGGCGCGGTGCAGGACGACGCGAACGTGCTCGCGCTCCAGCTCTACCGGACCTCCTTCGGCACGGACGCCGATCCGGGCCTGGGCAGCGCCATCGCGGTGCTGCTGCTGGTGCTGGTGGTTCCGGTGATGCTGGTGAACATCCGCAGGCTCCGGAAGGAGGGTTCCCGATGAGCGGCTCCGCACGGGCGGCGGCCCCGGCCGCGGCCACCGGCTCCGCCCCGGCGAAACCGGCATCCGCGAAGCGGGCGGCGCGCCTCTTCGCGGGAGGGGCGCTGCGGGTGTTCCTGGTCCTCGCGGCCCTGTTCTGGCTGATGCCCACCCTCGGCCTGCTGATCTCCTCCTTCCTCTCCCCCACCGACCTCAACAGGGGCGGCTGGTGGCAGACGCTGTCCGCGCCCGCGCGGCTGACGTCCGACAACTACGAACGGCTGCTGGCCAACGACACGATCACCGGCTCCCTGCTGAACACGGTTGCGATCGCCGTGCCCGCGACCCTCCTGGTGCTCGTCCTGGGCGCGTTCGCCGGGTACGCCTTCGCCTGGCTGGAGTTCCCGGGCCGGGACTGGCTCTTCCTGGTGGTCGTCGGCCTGCTGGTGGTCCCCGTACAGGTGGCGCTCATCCCGGTGTCCGAACTCTTCGGCGCCGTCGGCCTGTTCGAGACCACGGCCGGGGTGGTCCTCTTCCACACCGCCTTCGGGCTGCCCTTCGCCGTGTTCCTGCTGCGCAATTTCTTCGCGGAGATCCCGCGCGAGCTGCTGGAGGCGGCCCGGCTCGACGGGGCGGGCGAACTGCGGCTGTTCACGCGGGTGGTGCTGCCGCTGGGCGGTCCGGCGATCGCCTCGCTGGGCATCTTCCAGTTCCTGTGGGTGTGGAACGACATGCTGGTCGCGCTGGTCTTCGCGGACTCGGCGAACCCGCCCGTCACGGTCGCGCTCCAGCAGCAGGTGCGGCAGTTCGGGAACAACATCGACGTACTGGCGCCCGGCGCGTTCCTGTCGATGCTGGTCCCGCTCCTCGTCTTCTTCGCCTTCCAGCGGCAGTTCGTCTCGGGGGTGATGGCCGGAGCGATCAAATAGCGGGCCCGCCCACCCCGTTGACGTGCATCCTTGACCCTCCGTAACCCGAATGCCACACCCTGCGTAACCCGATCGCCACGCCGGGGGTTCCTGGGCCACATGCCCGCGCCGACCCCTGGATGTGCCGTGCCCCGGTTCAGCGTCATCGTGCCCGCGTACAAGGTCCAGGCGTACCTCCAGGAGAGTCTGGACTCGGTCCTGACCCAGTCGTACCCGGATCTCGAACTGATCGCGGTCGACGACGCTTCCCCGGACGCCTGCGGCTCGATCATCGAGGAGTACGCGGCCCGGGACCCGCGGGTCATCGCCGTCCACCTGGCGCACAACCTGGGCCCGGGCCCGGCCCGCAACGCGGGTCTGGCCCGGGCCACCGGCGACTACCTGCTCTTCCTCGACGGCGACGACACCCTCGCCCCCGGCGCCCTGCAGGCCATCACCGACCGGCTGAAGGACACCGGCTCCCCGGACGTCCTGGTCTACGACTACGCGCGCACCTTCTGGACCGGCGAGCTGGTGCGCAACCGCCTCTCGGACCGGCTGTCCGAGGAGGGCCCGGCCAGCTTCCGCCTGGCCGACCGCCCCTCGCTGCTCGGCATGCTGATGGTGGTGTGGAACAAGGCGTACCGCCGCGAGTACGTGGAGCGCGAGGGCTTCGCCTTCCCGCCCGGCTTCTACGCGGACACCCCCTGGACCTACCCGTCGCTGCTGGCCGCGGAGTCCGTGGCCGTCCTGGACCGGGTCTGCGTCCACTACCGCCAGCGCCGGACGGGCTCGATCCTGACCACCACCAGCCGCCGCCACCTCGACGTCTTCGACCAGTACGACCGGGTCTTCGGCTACCTCGCCGGCCGCCCCGAGCTGGAACGCTGGCGGCCCGCCGTGCACCGGCGGATGGCCGAGCACTTCTGCGCCCTGTACGCCGACCCGCGCCGCCTGCCGCGCAGGAGCCGGGCCGAGTTCTTCAGCCGGGCCTCCGCCCTGCTGCGCCGCTACCGGGCCCCCGGCGGCGGGGGCGCGCTGCCGCTGTCCCGGACCGACCGGATCCGGCACACCCTGATGCGGCTGGGCACCCGGCGCACCTACCGGCTGCTGTCGGTGCTGCGGTCGGCCGGGCTGGCGGCGGGCCGCGGGACGGCGGCCGTGGGGCGGGGCCTGCGCGAGACGTGGCTGCGCCTGTACTACCGGATCCAGCGGCTGCTGCCGCTGCGCCCGGATCTGGCGGTCTTCTCCGCGTACTGGCACGGCGGCTACGCCTGCAATCCGGCGGCGATCGAGGCGAAGCTGCGGGAGCTGGCGCCCCGGATGCGGACGGCCTGGATCTGCGACCCGGCCCACGCCTCGACGCTGCCGAAGGAGACGCCGGCGCTGCGGCCCGGCTCGGCGGCCTACTGGGCGGCCCTGGCCCGGGCCACGTACCTCACCACGAACGTCAACTTCGACCGGGGCCTGGTCAAACGCCCGGGCCAGGTCCTGGTGCAGACCCAGCACGGCACCCCGCTCAAGCGGGTCGGCCTCGACCTGCAGGACCGGCCGGCCGCGACCCCGACGACCGACTTCGCGGGCCTGCTGCGCGGCGCCGACCAGTGGGACTACCTGCTCTCGGCGAACCGGCACTCCACCCTGGTGTGGGAGAAGGCCGTCCCGTCCTCGTACACCACCCTGGAGTACGGCTACCCGCGCAACGACGTCTTCCACACGGCGTCCCGGGCCGACGTGCTGGAGCTGCGCGAACGGCTCGGCATCCCGCCGGGCTCCACCGCGGTCCTGTACGCCCCCACGCACCGCGACTACCGGCGCAGCCGCCCGGACCACCTGGACTTCGAGCGGGTCCTGCGCGACCTGGGCCCCCGCTTCACCCTGCTGACCCGCGCCCACCTGACGTACGCGGACGCGGGCTCCGCCCCGGACGCCCACCCGCGCCTGATCGACGTCTCCGCCCACCCCTCGGTCGAGGAACTGTGCCTGGCCTCGGACGCGTTGGTGACGGACTACTCGTCCCTGATGTTCGACTACGCGGTACTGGACCGGCCGATCGTGATCCACGCCGGCGACTGGGAGGCGTACGAGGCCGCCCGCGGCACCTACTTCGATCTGCGGGCGTGCCCGCCGGGCGCGGTCGCCCGGACCGAGGACGAGCTGGTGGACATCTTCGCCACGGGCCACTGGCAGGGCTCCCGCTCCGCGCAGCTCCGCGCGGCGTTCCGCTCGCGCTTCTGCTCGTACGACGACGGGTACGCGGCGGAACGGGTGGTCCGCCGCGTCTTCCTGGGCCAGTCCACCCCGATCCCGGCGGTCGTCCCCCTGGAGGACCGCCGCCCCACCCCCGCAGCCCCCGCCCCCACCCCGGAACCCACCCTCACCCCGGCCACCGCATCCCGCTACCCGTTCTGAACCGAGCCCGGAGAGCCGCCCCACCGACGGCGGGATCAGCGCCGCCCGCAGGGTTCAGGCGGCCCGTACGGCAGGCGGCGCAGAGGGTCAGGCGGCGCGGAGGCCGGCCACCACCGACCGGGCCAGGTCGTCCAGGTACCCGGCGGGGACCTCGTCCCGGACGACCACCTGTCGCCAGTACAGCGGTCCGATCGCGAGATCGAGCGCCCGCCCCGGATCCGCCCCCTCCGCCAGCTCGCCCCGCGCGACCGCCCCGGCCACGATCCCCTCCGCCATCCGCCGCTGCCCGTCGACCAGCGTCCCCCGCACCGCATCGGCCATCTCAGGGTGGCGCGCGGCCTCGACCAGCAGGTCGGGAATCACCGCCGAGGCCACCGGATGGCGCAGCACGTGCGACACGACCTCCAGCAGCGCCCGGACGTCCCCGTACAGCGACCCGGTCTCGGGAACCGGCAGGCCGTCCACCGCGAAGGCGCCCACGAGGTCCAGTACCAGGTGCAGCTTCGACTTCCAGCGCCGGTACACCGCGGTCTTGCCGACGCCCGCCCGCCGGGCGACCCCCTCGATCGACATCCGCGAGAACCCGACCGCGGCCAGCTCCTCCACGACCGCCTCGCGGATCGCCTCGGTGACGTCCTCGCGCAGGACGGCCGCCCCGGCGGGGGCCCGGCGGACCGGAGCGGGAGCAGAAGCGGGAGCGGCGGAGGCGGCAGGGTCCTTGGTCATGCACAGAGCATAGCGGCGCACGCCATACCCGTACCGTCACGACGATACGGTTGCGTTCCGACGCCACACGTCCTACTGTCACCGTAGCGACGATACGGACCCGTCCCATCGTCGTATGCGCCCTGACCCCGGCGAAAGCGACCCTCGTGACCACCACGACCGCACCCCCGACCGCACCCCCGCAGCAGCGGCCCCCACAGCCCGCGACCTCCGCCGAGCGCGCGGCCCTCGCCGCCGCCCACGGCCTGACTCTGAGCGGCGCCCGCCCCACGCTCCCCCGCTACGTCGCGCAGCTCTGGGACCGCCGCCACTTCGTGACCGCGTACGCCACCGCGCGCATGCAGGCCACCTACAGCACGGCGAAGCTCGGCCAGGTCTGGCACCTGGTGACCCCGCTGCTCAACGCGGCCGTCTACTACTTCATCTTCGGCATCGTGATGAAGGCCAGCCACGACGTGCCGGACTACGTCCCCTTCCTGATCACCGGGGTCTTCGTCTGGGACTTCATCGGCAGCTCGGTCAACGCCGGCACCCGGGCCGTCCACAGCAATCTCGGCCTCGTCCGCGCCCTGCACTTCCCCCGGGCCGGCCTGCCCCTCTCCAGCGTCGTGCAGCTCTTCCAGCAACTGCTCGTCACCATGGGCGCCCTGGTCGTCCTGCTGCTCGCCTTCGGGCAGACCCCGAGCGCCTCCTGGCTGCTGGCCGTGCCCACCCTGTTCCTGATGGCCGTCTTCGCCGCCGGCTGCGCGATGGCCATGGCACGCATCGGCAGCAAGAACCCGGACGTCAGCCAGCTGATGCCCTTCGTCCTGCGCACCTGGATGTACTCCTCCGGGGTCATGTGGTCCATCGACCAGATCCTCAGGACGGACCACCTGCCGCACTGGGTCCTGGT
Organism: Streptomyces sp. NPDC058646; assembly: GCF_042716875.1. Classification (NCBI taxonomy): domain Bacteria; kingdom Bacillati; phylum Actinomycetota; class Actinomycetes; order Kitasatosporales; family Streptomycetaceae; genus Streptomyces; species Streptomyces sp. NPDC058646. The sequence continues at coordinate 230,763 of NZ_JBHXRK010000009.1, forward strand.
GGTGCTCAAGCACAACCCCGCGGCCGTGTACATCGACCTGATGCGCTTCGCGCTGATCGACAGCTTCCCGGCGCATGCGCTCCCGGACCACGTCTGGCCCGTCGCCATCGGCTGGGCCCTGCTCGCCGGCATCGGCGGGTTCGTCTACTTCTGGAAGGCAGAGGAGGAGTACGGCCGTGGCTGACACCGTTGTCCGGACCCCCGTCAAGATCCCCACGGTGATCGCCGACGAGGTCCACGTCGTCTACAGGGTCCACGGTGGCGGCAGCCGCAAGGGCGGTGCCACCGCTGCCCTCAGCCGGGTCTTCTCCCGCGGGCCAGCCCCGGGCGTCCGCGAGGTGCACGCCGTGAAGGGCGTCAGCTTCACCGCGTACAAGGGCGAGGCGATCGGCCTCATCGGCTCCAACGGCTCGGGCAAGTCCACGCTGCTGGCCGCCATCGCCGGACTCCAGCCCGTGGCCCGCGGCAGGATCTACTCCCACGGCCGGCCGTCACTGCTCGGCGTGAACGCCGCCCTGATGAACGACCTGACCGGCGAGCGCAACGTCGTCCTCGGGGGCCTCGCGATGGGCATGACCCGGCAGCAGGTCCGCGAGCGCTACCAGGACATCGTCGACTTCTCCGGCATCGACGAGAAGGGCGACTTCATCTCCCTGCCCATGCGCACCTACTCCTCCGGCATGGGAGCCCGGCTGCGCTTCTCCATCGCCGCGGCCAAGGACCACGACGTCCTGATGATCGACGAAGCCCTGGCCACCGGCGACGCCGCCTTCCAGCGCCGCAGCCAGGCCCGCATCGAAGAACTCCGCGAGCGCGCGGGCACCGTCTTCCTCGTCAGCCACGGCATCAACACCGTCCGCGAGACCTGCGACCGCGCGATCTGGCTGGAGTCGGGCGTCCTGCGCATGGACGGCCCGTCCGACGAGGTCTGCGCCGCGTACGAGGCCTTCACCCGCCGCTAGGCCGGCGGCACCCCGCCCCGCCGGGCGGGGCCCCCACGCCCCCGTACCGACAGCAAGGCCCCGGCCCCCGGAACGTGTTCCGGGGGCCGGGGCCTTCGCTGCGAGCGGCCGAAGCGCAGCCGGAGCCGCAGGCGCGGGCTAGCTGTGCGTGCGCAGCAGGCTGCGCATCGTCCGCATCGCCACCGACAGGTTCGCCAGGTCGAAGTCGTCCGAGCCCCTGATCTCGTCCAGGGTCGTCCGGGCCCGGCCGATGATCGCCGCGTTCTTCTCCTCCCAGGCCTCGAAGCGCTCCTCGGGAGTCGAGCTGCCGTCGCCCACCGACAGCACGTCGGCGGTCAGGGCGGCGTGCGCCGCGAACAGGTCCTCGCGGATGGAGGCACGGGCCATCGACTGCCAGCGGTCGGCCCGCGGCAGCTCGATGATCCGGTCCATCAGCTGGGTGATGTCCAGGCGGTCGGCGAGGTCGTAGTACACCTCGGCGACGTCCAGCGGAGCCATGCCGGTGCGGTCCGCGATGGCCACGACGTCGAGCGTCGGGAAGGCGGAGGAGAAGCCGGCGACCTTGGCCGCCAGTTCCTCCGGCACGCCCTCGCCGATCAGCTCGTCCATGATCGACTGGTACCACTCCAGGTCCGCGCCCCGCACCAGCTTGGGCAGCTCGGCCCAGACGTGCCCGACCCGCTCCGCGAAGAAGTCGATGGTCCCGGTCATCTGGAGCGGCTGCGGCCGGTTGTTCAGCAGCCAGCGCGTACCGCGCTCGACCAGGCGCCGCGAGTGCAGCCGGATCCGGGTCTGGACACTGGCCGCGACCTTGTTGTCCAGCGCCTCGACCGCGTCCCACACCTCGGCCAGGCCGAAGATCTCGCGGGCCGCGAGCTGCGCCCGGACGATCTCCTCCGTGGAGGCTCCGGTCTCCTCGCGCAGGCGGTGCAGGAAGGTCGAACCACCGGTGTTGACGGTGTCGTTGACCAGGATGGTGGTGATGATCTCCCGGCGCAGCGCGTGCCCGTCGATCTGCTCGGGGAACTTCTCGCGCAGTGCGGACGGGAAGTACGCGAAGAGCAGGCGGCGCAGGTAGGGGTCGTCCGGGAGCCCGGTCGCGATCAGCTCGTCCGCCACCGTGATCTTGGTGTAGGCGAACAGGACGGCCAGCTCCGGCTGGGTCAGGCCCTTGCCGTTGCCGAGGAGTTCGCGGATCTGCCGGTCGGTGGGCAGGAACTCCAGCTGGCGGTCGAGCAGTCCGGCGCGCTCCAGGCGGCGCATGAAGCGCTGCTGGGCGTGGAGCAGGCTCGGGGCCTGGGCCGCACCGTTGGCGAGCGCGATGTTCTGCGCGTAGTTGTTGCGCAGCACCAGGTGTCCGACCTCGTCGGTCATCTCGGCGAGGAGCCGGTTGCGCTGCTTGAGGGTCATGTCGCCCTCGGTGACGAGCGCGTTGAGCAGGATCTTGATGTTCACCTCGTGGTCGGAGGTGTCCACGCCGGCGCTGTTGTCGATGGCGTCGGTGTTGACCTTGCCGCCCTCGCCGCCGGCGCCGGTCCGGGCGAACTCGATGCGGCCGAGCTGGGTCAGCCCCAGGTTGCCGCCCTCGCCGATGACCTTGGCCCGGACGTCCGAGCCGTTGACGCGGATGGCGTCGTTGGCCTTGTCGCCGACGTCGGCGTGCGTCTCGGCCGTCGCCTTGACGTACGTACCGATGCCGCCGTTCCACAGCAGGTCCACCGGGGCCTGGAGGATGGCCTTCATCAGGTCGGCGGGGGTCATCTTGGTGACGCCCGCCTCGATGCCGAGGGCCTCGCGGACGTGCGCGTTGACCGGGATGGCCTTCGCGCTGCGCGGGTGGATGCCGCCGCCCGCGGAGAGCAGCGAGGTGTCGTAGTCGGCCCACGAGGAACGCGGCAGCTCGAACAGCCGGCGGCGCTCGGCGTACGAGGTCGCCGCGTCCGGGGTCGGGTCGATGAAGATGTGCCGGTGGTCGAAGGCGGCGACGAGCCGGATGTGCTCGGAGAGCAGCATGCCGTTGCCGAAGACGTCACCGGACATGTCGCCGACACCGACGACCGTGAAGTCCTGGGTCTGGGTGTCGTGGCCGAGCTCGCGGAAGTGCCGCTTGACGGACTCCCAGGCGCCGCGGGCGGTGATGCCCATGCCCTTGTGGTCGTAGCCCGCGCTGCCGCCGGAGGCGAAGGCGTCGCCCAGCCAGAAGCCGTAGGCCTCGGCCACCCCGTTGGCGATGTCGGAGAAGGTCGCGGTGCCCTTGTCGGCGGCGACGACGAGGTAGGTGTCGTCCTCGTCGTGGCGGACCACGCCGGTGGGCGGCACGACCTCGCCCGCCACCAGGTTGTCGGTGATGTCGAGCAGCGCCGAGATGAAGATCTTGTACGAGGCGATGCCCTCGGCGAGCCAGGCGTCGCGGTCCACCGACGGGTCGGGCAGGTTCTTGGCGACGAAGCCGCCCTTGGCGCCGACCGGCACGATGACGGTGTTCTTGACCATCTGCGCCTTGACCAGGCCGAGGATCTCCGTACGGAAGTCCTCGCGGCGGTCGGACCAGCGCAGGCCGCCCCGGGCGACCTTGCCGAAGCGCAGGTGGACGCCCTCGACGCGCGGGGAGTACACCCAGATCTCGAAGGCCGGGCGCGGCGCCGGGAGGTCCGGGATGGCCTGCGGGTCGAACTTCATCGACACGTAGGAGTGCTGCTCGCCCGCCGAGTTCTGCTGGAAGAAGTTGGTGCGCAGCGTCGCCTTGATGAGGGTGAGGAAGGCCCGCAGGATGCGGTCCTCGTCGAGCGAGGCGACCTGGTCCAGGGCCCCGTCGAGCTCCTCCAGCATGGCGTCGACCAGTTCGCTGCCCGCGGCCTGGCGGCCGGGCGACATCCGCGCCTCGAAGAGCGAGATCAGCAGCCGGGTGGTGTGGACGTTGTTGCGGAGGGTGTCCTCCATGTAGTCCTGGCTGAAGGTGGAGCCGGCCTGGCGCATGTACTTGGCGTACGCGCGCAGGACGACGGCCTGGCGCCAGGTGAGGCCGGCGCTCAGCACCAGGCTGTTGAAGTTGTCGTTCTCCGCGTCGCCCTTCCAGACGGCGGCGAAGGCCTCCTGGAAGCGCTCGCGGGCGTCGTCGCCGAGGTAGTGGCTCGCCCCGGTGTCACCGTGCCCGGAGGAGACGGGCATCCGCAGGCCGAAGTCGTAGATCCAGGCGCTGACCCGGTCCGAGCGGCGCAGCTCGTACGGACGCTCGTCGGTGACCTCGACGCCGAGGCGCTGGAGCACCGGCAGGACCGCGGACAGCGAGACCTGCTCGCCGGTGCGGTAGATCTTGAACCGGCGCTCGCCGGGGGCCGCGCCGACCGGCTCGTACAGCGAGAGCGCGAACTCGCGGTCGCTGGCGGAGAGCCGCTCCAGGTGCACGAGGTCGGCCACGGCCGCGCGCGGCGAGTGGTCGGCCTTGTAGCCCTCGGGGAAGGAGTTGGAGTAGCGGCGCAGCAGCTCGGCGGCGCGCTCCTCGCCCAGTTCGGCGGTCAGGGCCTCTCCGAAGCCGTCGGCCCAGGAGCGGGCGGCCTCGACGAGGCGCCCCTCGATGCGCTCGACGTCCCGGTCGGTGAGGACGGGCAGTTCCTTGCCCTGCGGGACGCGGACGACGAAGTGGATGCGGGAGAGGATCGACTCGGTGTTCCAGGCGGTGAAGTCGACGCTGGTGCCGTCGAGCTCCTCCTTCAGGATGTCCATCAGGCGCAGCCGGACGCCGGTGGTGAACCGGTCGCGCGGCAGGTAGACGAGGGCCGAGTAGTAGCGGCCGTACTCGTCCTGGCGCAGGTACAGCCGCAGCCGGCGGCGTTCCTGGAGGTAGAGCACCGAGGTGACGATGGACTGGAGCTGGTCGACGGGCGTCTGGAACAGCTCGTCGCGCGGGTAGGTCTCCAGGATCTGCAGCAGGTCGCGGCCGTCGTGGCTGGACGGCGCGAAACCGGCCCGCTCCAGGACCTCGGCGACCTTGCGGCGGACGACCGGGACGCGGCGCACCGACTCGGTGTACGCGGCGGAGGAGAACAGGCCGAGGAAGCGGCGCTCGCCGACGACGTTGCCCTCGGCGTCGAACTTCTTGACGCCGACGTAGTCGAGGTAGGAGGGCCGGTGCACGGTGGAGCGGCTGTTGGCCTTCGTCAGCACCAGCAGGCGGTGCTCGCGGGCCTTGGCGCGGGCGTCGGCGGGCAGCCGGTTGAAGGACGGGGAGACCGGGTGGCCGTCGTCCTTGCCGCTGTGGTGCGGGTCGGAGCGCAGGATGCCGAGTCCGGTGCCGGGTACGGCCGCGAGGGCGTCTCCGTCGACGAGGTTGTACTCGCGGTAACCGAGGAAGGTGAAGTGGTCGTCGGCGAGCCAGCGCAGCAGCTCACGGGCCTCTTCGAGCTCGTACTCGCGCAGGTCGGGGGCGGTGGGCTCGTCCGGCAGCCCCTCGGCGATGCGCAGCGCGGCCTCGCGCATCTTCTCCCAGTCCTCGACGGACTCGCGCACGTCGGACAGGACGCGCTGGAGGTCGAAGGTGATCTGCTTGAGGTCGGCCTTGTCGGTCTCGCGGTCGATCTCGACGTGGATCCAGGACTCGACGAGGGAGTCGTGGGGGCGCGCGGTGACGGGGCCGTGCGCATCGCAGTCGGGGCCGAGGATCTCGATCAGCTTGCCGGTGATGTCACGGCGGACCACGACCTGCGGGTGGATCACGACGTGGATGCCGCGGCCCTGGCGGGACAGCTCGTTGGTGACGGAGTCCACGAGGAAGGGCATGTCGTCGGTGACCACCTCGACGACGGAGTGGCTGGAGGTCCAGCCGTTCTCCTCCACCGTGGGGGTGTGCACGCGCACCTTGGCGGTGCCCTGCGGCCGCTTCTCGGCGAGCCGGTAGTGCGAGAGCGCCCCACCGAACACGTCGACCGGGTCCCGGTCGAGGAGGTCCTCGGCGGCGGTGTGCAGGTAGTAGCGCTGGAGGTAGGCGAGCACCGTGTCCCGGTCGGGACGCTCCCCCTGCTCGGACCCAGTCGGAAGTAGCCCCCCGGCCGGGCTGTGCTCAGCTACCCGGGCCGCCCGTGCGAGCAGCTCGGCCTTTGCTTCGTCCAGCTTGGTCTGCATGTCCTCTGGCTCCTGTCGCGCGCCATTGCGTGACGTAGGTGAAGGAAGGAATGGCATATCGCCGCGATGCGGGGTGCGCGTTCGGAATCGACGCTATGCCGTCGAGTGAGCCGACCGGGAGGGAATCAGCCATGATCGGCAGGAGGTCCCGGCGGCAGGGATCAGCAAAAGCCCGGGCACGTCCGTGCGCCGGGCGCAGGCCGGGGGCTTCGGTGCCCCCGATGACTATCGCGCTGATCACGGGTACAAGGCTATCTCCCCGCACCCCCAGCCCGTCATGAGCTGTATGTGTACAAAACCGGGGGTGGAAGTTTGACACTCTGGACAGCGACGGGGCCGGGGTTCCGTGCCCGCCGCTATCCCGCCAGCTCGCGGGCCGTGCGGACGGCTTCGGCCAGGGAGTCCACGACGGGCACACCGGCTGATTCCAGACTGCTGCGGCTGTGCGAACCGCCCGTGTAGAGAACGGCCCGCGCGCCCACGTGCGCGGCGGCGAGCGCGTCGTCCACGGCGTCCCCGATGAGCACGGTACGGGCCGCGGACACCCCCGTCCCGTCCAGGGCGGCCATGTGACGCACGAGGTGCCCGGCCTTGGAGGTGTGCGAGGGGCCGGTCCGGCCGTCCACGCGCAGGAAGTACCGGTCGATGCCGTGGGTCCGCACCAGGGGTACGAGCTTGTCGTGGGGCGCCAGGGACAGCAGGGACTGGGTGAGCCCGTCCCGATCCCACCCCTGGAGCAGCTCCAGGGCGCCCTCGGCGAGTCCGGAGGCCTCGGCGGCGGCCCAGTAGTGGCGGTGGAAGGCCTCGTCCATGACGAGCCATTCCTCGTCGGTGGGCAGCCTTCCCATGAGCCGCTCGTAGAACAGCGGCACCGGTACGACGTACAGGTCGCGGTAGGTCGCCAGGGTGATCGGCGGGAAGCCCAGCTCGGCGAAGGAGGCGTTGGTCGCGACGATGACGGCATCGATGTCGTGCAGCAGCGTGCCGTTCCAGTCCCAGACGATGTGGGTGGGGTGCGCCGCCGTCACGTCAGCAGCCCCGGGATCTCCTGGACGCCGAACCACAGCAGCTCGTGGTCGTCGGCGCCGTCGACGGTGAACCGGGCGTCGTCGTCCCCGGCGTCGGCGGCGGCGAGCGCGCCCGCCGCCGCGGCGACGTCCTGCTCGGCGTCGTCGGCGTCCACGTGCACGGCGGCGGCCCCGGAGAGCCGTAGGGCGTCGGCGAGGCTCACCTGGCCGAGGCCGGCCTCGTCGTCCCCGGGGGTGGCGGTGGCGGCCTCGTCGGCGACGTCGAGGGCGACGACCACGCGCCGGCGGGGCGCGGCCGGGTCCTCGGCGATCAGGCGCAGGGAGGCGGCTGCGGCGCGGCCGAGGGCCGCGTACTCCAGCTCCTCGAGGTCGTCGGACACGTACCACTCGCGGAGCCCGGGGGTCACCGCGTACGCACGCAGCGGGGCGGGGCCCAGCTCACCCGCCTTGTGCGCCTCGGCGAGACCGGGGAGGGTCAGGGGGACGTACACGCGCATGGCCGGCTGCTTTCGGTAGTCGGAAACGTCCTCAGGATACGACCGCCCGCCGCGGCCCGGGGCGCCGACGGAGTGACGGCCCGCGTACCCCATCGGGCTGCCGCCCCGGCTCCGCCGCCCGTCCACCCCCGTACGTCCGCAGGCGGCTCCCGCGGGGCCCCGGGGGCGGCGGAGGGCCCCAGGGGCACCCGGATAGGTGAACCGGGCCGCCGGCCGGTACGGGGCCGCGGGCGGTTGCGGAGCGTGTGCGGCGGCCGTAGAAGATCCCCATCAAGTTACCGCCCGGTACCGACCGGGCCCGGCCTGTTCGGGGGCAGATCGCACATGGACACCACGACGCGCGGCACGATCGGCGGCGGCGCCGCACGCCGCGGACCCGGGGGCCCGTCCCGGACCCGGCCCGCGGGCCGACAGGACTCCCGGCGCCCGGGCGGCCCGCCGCGCGCGGCCCGCACCGGCCCCCACCACTGGTTCGCCGAGCGCCTCCTCGCGGTGGTGAGCGGCCGCCGCCCGGTGCATTCGCTCCTCGGCCACACCGTCGGCCCGGCCTACCAGCAGCTGGTCACCCTGGCCCCGGCGGACCCCCTCCGCGACCGCCTGCGCCCGGTGGTGCGCCAGTGCGGCCGCTTCATCCCCGGCCCCGGCGTCATCGAGGCCTTCGCCCGCATCGCGACGGGCGACCGCGTGACGGCGATGGCCTTCCGCCTGGAACAGGGCCCCGACCTCCGCTGGCGCTGCGCAGCAGTGGAAATCCAGGGCCCCCGCCCATGACCGCCGTGAACCCCGGGGCCGAAGGCCCGGGGGCCCGGCAACGGCGCCGCACGGGGCCCCACCCGCCAGCCCCAGCCCCCGAACCCGCCCTGTCCGGGCCCGCCGGCGTTCGAGGCGCGGGGGCCCGGGGGCGGCGCCCCCGGGCAACGGCGCCGCACGGGCGGCCCGCCCCGCCCCGCGCAACGGCCGGGGCCGGACACCGTGAAGGTGCCCGGCCCCGGCCGTGAGATAGACCCCAGCGGGGTCACTTCTTGCGGCGACGCCCGCCTGAGGCCTTCTGCGCCTTGCGGCGCTCCGCCCGCGTCATCCCGTCGCCGTCACCGGCGGAGCCGTTCTCGAAGTCGCCCTCGACCACACCGCCCTCACCGTCGACGGTCGGCGCCGAGAAGTGCAGCCGGTCCGGCCGCTGCGGAGCCTCCAGCCCCTTGGCCCGGATCTCCGGACGGGAGCCGGCCGGGGCGGGCTCCTTCGTCAGGGACGGCGCCGCGTCCTGCACCAGGACCTCCTCGACCTGCTGCTCGACCTGGACCTCCAGGTTGAACAGGTAGCCGACGGACTCCTCCTTGATGCCGTCCTGCATGGCGTTGAACATGTCGAAGCCCTCGCGCTGGTACTCGACCAGCGGGTCCTTCTGGGCCATCGCCCGCAGGCCGATGCCCTCCTGCAGGTAGTCCATCTCGTACAGGTGCTCACGCCACTTGCGGTCCAGCACCGACAGCACCACGCGCCGCTCCAGCTCGCGCATGATCTCCGAGCCGAGCGTCTTCTCGCGCGCCGCGTACTGCTCGTGGATGTCGTCCTTGACGGACTCCGCGATGAACTCGGCGGTGATGCCCGCCCGGTCGCCCGCGGCCTCCTCCAGCTCCTCGATGGTGACCTTCACCGGGTAGAGCTGCCGGAAGGCGCCCCACAGGCGCTCCAGGTCCCACTCCTCGGCGAAGCCCTCGACCGTCTCGGCCGCGATGTACGCGTCGATCGTGTCGTCCATCATGTGGCGCACCTGGTCCTGCAGGTCCTCGCCCTCGAGCACCCGGCGGCGCTCGCTGTAGATGACCTCGCGCTGGCGGCTGAGGACCTCGTCGTACTTCAGGACGTTCTTGCGCGTCTCGAAGTTCTGGGTCTCCACCTGCGACTGGGCCGACGCGATCGCACGCGTCACCATCTTGTTCTCGATCGGCACGTCGTCGGGCACGTTGGCCATCGCCATGACGCGCTCCACCATCTGCGCCTTGAACAGCCGCATCAGGTCGTCGCCCAGCGACAGGTAGAACCGGGACTCGCCCGGGTCGCCCTGTCGGCCGGAACGGCCGCGCAGCTGGTTGTCGATACGGCGCGACTCGTGGCGCTCGGTGCCCAGCACGTACAGCCCGCCGAGCTCCTTGACCTCCTCGAACTCGGCCTTCACGGCCGCCTCGGCCCGGGTGAGCGCCTCGGGCAGGGCGTGCGCCCACTCCTCGATGTGCTCCTCCGGGTCCAGGCCGCGCTGGCGCAGCTCGGCCTCGGCGAGGTCGTCCGGGTTGCCGCCGAGCTTGATGTCGGTACCGCGGCCGGCCATGTTGGTGGCGACGGTGACGGCGCCGCGGCGGCCGGCCTGGGCGACGATCGTCGCCTCACGGTCGTGCTGCTTGGCGTTGAGGACCTCGTGCGGGATGCCGCGCTTGGAGAGCTGCTGGGAGAGGTACTCGGACTTCTCGACCGACGTCGTACCGACGAGGATCGGCTGGCCCTTCTCGTGCTTCTCCGCGATGTCGTCGACGACGGCGGCGAACTTCGCGACCTCGGTCCGGTAGATCAGGTCCGGCTGGTCCTTGCGGACCATGTCGCGGTTGGTCGGGATCGGGACGACACCGAGCTTGTAGATCTGGTGGAACTCGGCGGCCTCGGTCATGGCCGTACCGGTCATGCCCGACAGCTTCGAGTAGAGGCGGAAGAAGTTCTGCAGGGTGATCGTGGCGAGGGTCTGGTTCTCGTCCTTGATGTCCACCCCTTCCTTCGCCTCGATCGCCTGGTGCATGCCCTCGTTGTAGCGGCGGCCGGCGAGGATACGGCCGGTGTGCTCGTCGACGATCATGACTTCGCCGTCGATGACGACGTAGTCCTTGTCGGCCTTGAACAGTTCCTTCGCCTTGATGGCGTTGTTCAGGTAGCCGACGAGCGGGGTGTTCACCGACTCGTAGAGGTTCTCGATGCCGAGCCAGTCCTCGACCTTCGCGACACCCGACTCGTGGATGGCGACGGTCCGCTTCTTCTCGTCGACCTCGTAGTCGCCGGTCTCCTCGATGCCCTTGAGCGGCTGGCCGGCCTCGCCCTTGGTCAGGCGGGTGACCAGCTTCGCGAAGTCGCCGTACCACTTGGTGGCCTGGTCGGCCGGGCCGGAGATGATCAGCGGCGTACGGGCCTCGTCGACGAGGATCGAGTCGACCTCGTCGACCACGGCGAAGTTGTGGCCGCGCTGGACGAGCTCGTCCTGGGACCACGCCATGTTGTCGCGCAGGTAGTCGAAGCCGAACTCGTTGTTCGTTCCGTACGTGATGTCGCAGTTGTACTGCTCGCGGCGCTGCGCCGGCGACATGTTCGCCAGGATGCAGCCGACCTCCAGGCCGAGGAACTTGTGCACCCGGCCCATCAGCTCGGAGTCGCGCTCGGCGAGGTAGTCGTTCACCGTGATCAGGTGGACGCCCTTGCCGGACAGCGCGTTCAGGTACGCCGGGAGCGTGCCGACGAGGGTCTTGCCCTCACCGGTCTTCATCTCGGCGACGTACCCGAGGTGCAGCGCGGCGCCACCCATGATCTGGACGTCGTAGTGCCGCTGGCCGAGGACGCGCTTCGCGGCCTCGCGCGTGGTCGCGAAGGCCTCGGGCAGCAGGTCGTCCAGGCTCTCGCCGTCCTGGAAGCGCTGCTTGTACTCGTCCGTGAGCGCACGCAACTCGGCGTCGGAGAGGTTGACGAAGTCCTCTTCGATGGAGTTGACCTGGTCCGCGATGCGGTGCAGTTTGCGCAGGATCTTGCCTTCGCCTGCACGCATGAGCTTGTTGAAGACGGACACCGAGGTTTGTCTCCTTGCCGGTCGGGCCTGAGCACTGTACGTACACGGGCACGGCAGGTGGGCCCCACCGCAACGGCCATCGTAAGCGAGGACGTGGTCGCGTCGGGAGGTCCGCCGTACCGCCGGGGCACGCGCGCCCGGAATGAGAACGTACGGGGGACCGGGAAGGTGCCGCGCTTCAGCTCCGCGATTCCGGAAAACCCCTCGCCCCGGCCGCGGACCGCCACCAGAATCCGTTCATGGAGCCCACCACCCTGAGCACGGAACGCCTGGACATGCGGCCTTTCGGCCCGCCGGACGAGGACGAGGTCCACGCCGCCGCGCAGGACCCCGGCATCCAGCGCTGGACCACGGTCCCGTCCCCGTACGAGCGCTCGCACGCCCGCGCCTTCGTCAGCGAGGCCGTCCCCGGCGGCTGGCGCGACGACACCGCGTACAGCTTCGCCGTGCGCCTGGGGCCCGGCGGCCCGCTGGTCGCGGCCCTCGGCGTGCACCGGCGCGACGCCGGGGCGTTCGAGATCGGCTACTGGACGGTCCGCGAACACCGCGGCCAGGGGTACATGACCGAGGCCGTGGAGGCCGTCGCCCGCTGGGCCTTCACCGAGCTGGGCGCCGTACGGCTGGAATGGCGGGCCGAGGTCGGCAACACCGGCTCGCGGGCCGTCGCCGAGAAGGCCGGCTTCCGCATGGAGGGCCTGCTGCGCGCGGCCGTGCTCAGGAACGGCACCGTCCGGGACTCCTGGGTGGGCGGCCTGCTCCCCTCGGACCTCGGCCTGACGCCCGCCCTGGCGTACCTGCCCGCTGTCGGTGGCGGGCTCTAGGCTGCCGGGCATGACCGAGCCCGTGCCCAGCCTGCCGCAGTCGGCCCTCTCCCTGTCCGCCGACGAGGCCCGGCGCATCGCCCTGCGCGCCCAGGGGTTCATCGGGGCTCCCGACCGGCGCGCGGGGGTCCGCGGGGTGCTGCGCCACCTGGGCGCCGTACAGCTGGACACGATCTCGGTCCTGGCCCGGTCGCACGAGCTGATCCCGTACGCCCGCCTCGGCGCGGTCGGCCGCGGCGCGGTGGAGTCGGCGTACTGGTCGGACCGCCACGCCTTCGAGTACTGGTCGCACGCGGCCTGCATCCTCCCCGTCGAGGAGTGGCCGCACTTCGCCTTCCGCCGCCGCGCCCGCCGGGCGCGCGGCCACCGCTGGCACGTCCTGCAGGACAAGGACCGCTCCACGCGGGCCGTCCTGGACCGCCTGAGGGCCGACGGCCCGCTGACCTCCACCGAGCTGGGCGGCGCCAAGAACGGCGGCGAGTGGTTCGAATGGTCCGAGACCAAGATCGCCGTGGAGTGGCTGCTCGACACCGGCGAGGTGGTGTGCGGCGAGCGGCGCGGCTGGAAGCGGGTGTACGACCTGCCCGAGCGAGCCGTTCCGGACGCGCTGCTCCACGACGACCTGGACGACCGCGAGTGCCTGCGCCGTCTCGTCACCCTGGCCGGCCGCTCCCTCGGCGTCGGCACCCGCGCCGACATCGCCGACTACCACCGCCTGGCCGGCGCGCAGGTCGACTCGGTGATCGCGGACTCCGGGCTGGTCCCGGTCGAGGTCGAGGGCTGGTCCAAGCCCGCGTGGGCGGATCCGGCGGCGCTGGCGACGGTCCCCCGGGGACGCCACCGCACCACGCTGCTCTCGCCGTTCGACTCGCTCGTCTGGGACCGGCCGCGCACGGAGCGGATCTTCGGCTTCACGCACCGGCTGGAGGCGTACGTCCCCAAGCCCAGGCGGATACACGGGTACTTCGCGATGCCGCTGCTGGCGGGCGGGCACCTCCAGGGCCGCGTCGATCCGGGCCGCGAGGGCAGCACGCTGGTCGCCCGTCAGCTCTCCCTGGAGACTCCCCGGGCCGCCGCCGCCATGGCCGAGGCCCTGTGGGAGGCCGCCCGCTGGGTGGGGTGCGAGGAGGTGCGGGTGGAGCGCGCCGGTTCCGCCGCGGAGGCGGCGGCCGTCACGGCGGAACTCCGCGCCCGGCGCCCCTGAAGGCGCTCCCGGCGGACCCGAGCCGTCAGCGGATCTCCAGGATCTTCTCCCGCATCGCGTAGACCACGGCCTCCATCCTGGAGTGCAGCTGGAGCTTCTCCAGGATGTTGCGCACGTGGTTCTTCACGGTGTTCTCGGAGATGAACAACTGCTTGGCGATGTCACGGTTGTTCATGCCCGTCGCCACCAGCTTCAGGACCTCCAGCTCCCGGTCCGTCAGCCTCGGCGCCGGCACCAGTCGCCGCTCGTCCGTGCGCTGGATCATCGACTTGAACTCGGTGAGCAGCTTCGACGCCATCGAGGGGCTGATCTGCGACTGGCCGTCGGCCACCGCCCGGATCGCCGTGGCCACCTCGTCCGTGGAGATCTCCTTGAGCAGGTATCCGGTCGCGCCCGCCTTGATCGCGTCGTAGAGGTCGGCCTCCTCGTCGCTGATCGTCAACATGATGATCTTCGCGGAGGGTGCCACCTCCTTGATCGAGGTGCACGCTTCGATACCGCCGCGCCGTGGCATCCGCACGTCCATCAGGACGATGTCCGGCAGCAGGTCCGCCGCCTTGTCGACCGCCTCCGCGCCGTCCCCCGCCTCGCCGACGACCTGGATGTCCTCCTCCTGCGCGAGGACGATCTCCAGTCCTCGCCGGAAGAGCGCGTGGTCGTCGACCACGAGCACCCGGATGGGTTCCCCGGCGGGTGCCTCCGCGGGCCCGGCCGCCGGGTCCGCCTCACGGGAGCCCGCGCCGCCGTCACCGCGTACCGGCCCGAAGCTGTCCGCCATGGTTCCTCCCCCTGCATGTGCCGAACTGCCGGGCCAACCGGAAGGAACTCGCCGCCGGTTGACTGCCCGCCATGATTCCATGCCCGCACCACGGCGCGGGGGCCCGCCGGTCACCGGCTGGCGCATACCCGCTCATGCAGGTGCCCCTGCGGGCGCCTCGGCGTCCCGCAGGGGCAACGAAACGGCGTGCTCAGCCGCCGAGCGCCCCGCCGGCACCACCGCGCGGTTCCTCAGAGCTGGAGGCCCCGTCCGGATTCACATGGATGACGCCGTAGTCGTAGGCGTGACGCCGGTAGACGACGCTGGGCAGCTTCGTGTCGGAGTCGACGAACAGGTAGAAGTCGTGGCCGACCAGTTCCATTTCGTAGAGGGCCTGGTCGAGCGACATGGGTGCGGCCGAGTGGGTCTTCTCGCGGACGATGAGCGGGCCTTCGCCCTGCACTTCCAGCGATCCGATCCTCGTGGTCGGAACCGCGTCCGCCTTCTCCTCGGAGACCACCTCTCCGCTGCCGTTCAGATGCGCGGCGTCCGGGACCACGTCGGCGACCTCCGCCGCCGGGATGCGTCCGCTGCCACGCCGCGTGTGGCGCTTGTCGTGCTGCTTGCGCAGCCGGGCCTCCAGCTTGTCCTGTGCCAGGTCGAGCGCCGCGTAGGGGTCCGCGGCGGCGGCCTCGGCACGGATGACCGGGCCCCGCGAATGCAAGGTGATCTCCACGCGGTCGGAACGGTCGGCCTGGCGCGGGTTGTGCTCCTTGGACACCTCGACGTCCAAGCTGATCACCTTGGCGTCGAGCTTCTGGATCCGCTCCGGATTCAGCTTCTCGGCCACGTGCTTGCGGAACCGGTCGGGCACCTCGGTCTTGCGGCCCTTGACGACGATGTCCACGCAGATCTCCGTTCCCGGATAGCTCCGCCCCACGGGCGAAGCGTCTCCCTTTCGCACCAGACTCCGATGAACACCGGAGCCCCGGACTTGGCGACTTCCACCTCCTCCTCCCCCATCGGCAAGATCTGCACCCCACCGACTTCGGAGTCGAGAGACAGCCTCCTGACACGAAGATTTCCAAAAACTGCGATCCGATGCGTGGGGCCCAAGGTTCGCCAGTTCCTCACAACCGAACATATCTCTCAATGACGGTTGACGGCACCCGCTACCGGAACGTACCTCCGTTCAGGTGGCTGTTCCCTCTTACTACCTGCAACGATGGGCCTTCCCCTCAAGTTCCGAACCTATTCACAAGATTTCTGCCCTCTGCTTGTCGCCGACCGGATCTGTACGAACGAGCCTGCCGCCGCGGCCACCACCGCCGCGCGCACCGGGGCGCCCCGCGCCAGCCCCGCGGCCCGCACCGCCCGCGCCGCCTCCGCGAGCGTGGCTCCGGTGGTCATCACGTCGTCCACCAGCACGATCCGGGCCCCGGCCGTCACCCGCGTCCCGTCCCGGCACACCTCCAGCGCCCCCGCGAGGTTCTCCCGGCGCTGTCTCGCCCCCAGTCCCGCCTGGTCGGCCACCGCCCGCCGCTGCCGCAGGACGGGCGCCACCCGGGCGGGCACACCGGCCCGCCGCAGCCGCGCCGCGGCGGCCAGCGCGATCCTGCGCGCCGGATCGTGCCCGCGCGCCCGGACCTGCCGCCGCGCCGAGGGCACCGGCACCAGCGCCACCTCCCCGCCCGCCCCCGCCAGGGCCGGGCGGACCGCGGCCGCCAGCGCCGTGCCCAGCCGTCCGGCCAGCGGCAGCGCCCCGCGCTCCTTGTGCGCCAGTACGACGGCCCGCACGGCCCCCTCGTACACGGCGGCCGCATGCACCGCGGGCAGCCCCCGGGGCGGCGGAGAGGGCCGCACCGGGCCCGCGGACGCCCCGCTCAGCGCATCCCGGCAGACGGCGCACAGCAGCACCCGGGCGGCCCCGCACCCGGCGCAGTCGACCGGCAGCACCAGCCCGGCGAGCTCCTGCCACCACCCCCGCATGGCTCCACTCTCCCGGGCCGGGCCAAGGCCCGCCACCCCTGTGGACGACGGCGCGCGACCCCCGCCGGGGCAGGAGCCCCGGCCGGCGCACCGGCCACCGCCGGGCCGCGACCACCGGCGGCGCGACCGTCGGCCACGCGCCGCCGCAGGCCTCCGCGCCTCAGCCCGGATAGACCGGAGCCCGCCCGTCCGCCGCCACCGTGCGCCACTGCGCCCCCGGCGGCAGCCACACGATCCCGTCGTCCTCCAGGTACGCCACCACCGGCCCGGGCTTCGCCTCGTCCTCCGAGGCCGCGACCTCGATGAGCCCGGTGGCTCCGGGCAGGCTCCCCGCGACCATCGAGCCGTCCGCCAGCATGTAGCGGGCCTGACGGACCCCGCGGCTCTCCCGGCCCACCACCAGCAGCCGCCCCCGGGGCGCCCAGCTCATCGCGGTCACCTCGGCCATCTGGGGGGCCGCCGGGCGCAGCTCGCGCACGGACACCGCCGAGAGGTCCCCCTTCACGTCGGGCCGTTCGATCCGCCCGATGAAGAGGTTCTTGCGGCTGCCGTCGCGTTCCACCAGCAGCGCGATCCGCACCCCGTCGGAGGAGACCCTCAGCGAGGTGATCCGCCCGCCGTCGAGCCCGGCCACCTGCACCTTCTGGGCGATCCCGGTCGCCGCCGGCACCCGCCACAGCCCCGCGTGCTGCGGATCCCGGTCCGCGACCCACACGTCACCCGCCGCGTCGAAGCTGGGCGAGCTCAGCCCGTTCAGCTTGCTGCCCTTGCTGGTCACCGCCACCGGCGGCATGGCCCCGCTGGCCGACAGCGGGACGACGTACAGGCCGCGCCCCTCGTCGGAGACGACCGCGGCCCGCCGCTCGTCGTGCGACACGGCCGCCGCTTCCGTCTTGAAACCGGCGGGCAGCGGCATCGGCACCCGTTCGGCCTGCGCCTGCTGGTCCTCGCTGGTGACGTCGAGCTTCATCCGGACCAGCCGGCTCTCGCTGTCGACGTAGTACTGGTACTCGGGCCCGCGGACCCGGTTCGCGATCCCCGCCGCGGCTGCCTCGGTCACCACGCACAGCGAGGAGGACTTGGCGTCGGAGCGCAGCAGTTCGACCCGCTCCAGCCGGGAGGCCGTCAGCTCCTTGACCGTGTACAGGAGTTGGGTGGCCATCTTCTGGCACTGCGGCTGCGTGACGTTGTCGGCCTTGTCGTTCAGC
Source organism: Streptomyces sp. NPDC058646 (assembly GCF_042716875.1). Classification (NCBI taxonomy): domain Bacteria; kingdom Bacillati; phylum Actinomycetota; class Actinomycetes; order Kitasatosporales; family Streptomycetaceae; genus Streptomyces; species Streptomyces sp. NPDC058646. The sequence goes on from NZ_JBHXRK010000009.1 coordinate 248,164, forward strand.
GGCACCCGCAGCGTGTTCTGGCCGTCGTACGAAAGGGACTTGGTGCCCGGGCGCAGCTCCGTCCCGGTGGGGAAGCTGGAGGCCACGACGGGTCCGAGCCACTTGGACGGCCCGGCGAGCAGCGACTGCACGGTCTGCGTGGTGGGGTCCATCCGCGACTCGGGATCGCTGCGCTGACGCACGTACACCTGGTCGGCGACGAGCGTGCCGCCCGCGAAGTAGTACTTGTTGACCGGCATGTAGATGCGCTGGAAGTCGGACTCGCTGAGCACGAGGCTGTTCGGCGGGGACGCGATCCGCCACTGCTTGTTCTCCTGGACGAGCTGGAGGTACTCCTCGTACTGCCCGCCGCCGGTCTCCGGCTGGTAGGCGCTGCGCTCGTCCACCGTCGCGAGCTTCCTGCCCGTCACCTTCCAGCGGGGGCCCGACGGGTCCTTCTCACCCTGCACCGACCGCCGGTCGAGGCCGGCGGAGAGCACGGTGACGGCCGAGCCGGGCTTCCAGCTCTCCGCGGCCTCCTCGGTGAGGTACTGGCGTGCCGTCTCCAGCTGCGGGTCGTCGCTGGTCATGGCTTCCAGGAAGCCGTCGACGATCTCGGCCGCGCTGGCCTTGTCGGCCGGCGGCACGCTGAACACCCGCACCTGGGAGTCCACGCCCTGCGAGGCCTCCAGCGGGCGGATCTCGCCGTGGTCGGGCATGGAGGCGCAGCCGGCCAGCAGCATGCCGGCCAGCCCGAAGACGGACGCCCGCACGGTCCGCGGGCGCCTCCCCCGCGGACGCGGTTCCGCCCGTCGGCCCCGCCCGGTCCCCGCCCGCGAACTCCCCGCCCGCACGCCCATGGGCTCAGCCTCCATCGGCTCCTCGGTCCTCCTGTGCTGACTGCTCGGCCGGCCGGGCCACCACCCGGGCCCCGCTGCCCGGCAGGGCCGTGGGGTCGGCGGGTACGGGCGGCGCCTGGGCCGCCGGCGGCCGGGGCGGTATCGGCGGTATCGGCGACCGGTCGCCGCCCTCCGCCGGCCCGCGGCCCGCCGCGCTGCCCGCGGCCTCCGCGGCGGCCCGGGCCCGGTTGCCCCGCGAGTCCTCGGGCTCCAGCGGGATGGGCGAGCCCCGCAGCGGCTCGTCGGCGGTGCGCGGCAGGGTGAGGCGGAACTGCGAGCCGCCGCCGGGCTCCCCCCAGGCCTGGAGCCAGCCGCCGTGCAGCCGGGCGTCCTCGACGGCGATGGACAGGCCCAGGCCGGTCCCGCCGGTGGTGCGGGCCCGCGCCGGGTCGGCCCGCCAGAAACGGTTGAAGACGCGGGTGGCCTCACCGGGCTTGAGGCCCACGCCGTAGTCCCGTACGGCGATGGCGACGGCCCCGCCCGCGGAGGCGAGGCGGACCACCACGTCGCGGCCCTCTCCGTGCTCCACGGCGTTGACGACGAGGTTGCGCAGCACCCGCTCCACGCGCCGCGAGTCCGCCTCGGCGATGACGGGCTGGGTGTCGCCCAGCACACGGATCCGGGTGCCCTTGTGCTCGGCGAGGGGCTCGGCCCCGTCGATGACGCGGTGCACGACGTCGCGCAGGTCGATGGGCTCGGCCTCCAGGGCGGCGGCGCCCGCGTCGAAGCGGCTGATCTCCAGCAGGTCGGAGAGCAGCGACTCGAACCGGTCGAGCTGCCCGGCGAGCAGTTCGGCGGAGCGCGCGGTGACCGGGTCGAAGTCGACCCGGGCGTCGTGGATGACGTCCGCGGCCATCCGTACGGTCGTCAGCGGGGTCCGCAGCTCGTGCGAGACGTCCGAGACGAAGCGGCGCTGCATCCGCGACAGCTCCTCCAGCTGCTGGATCTTGTTCTGGAGGTTCTGCGCCATCTTGTTGAAGGCTTCGCCCAGCCGTGCGATGTCGTCCTCGCCGGTGACCTTCATCCGCTCCTGGAGCCGCCCGTCGGAGAGCCGCTCGGCGATCCCGGCGGCCATCCGTACGGGGGTGACGACCTGGCGCACGACCAGCCAGGCGATGCCTCCGAGCAGGACGACGACGAACAGGCCGGCGGTGGAGATGGTGACCTTGACCAGGTTGAGGGACTCCTCCTCCTGGGTCAGCGGGAAGAGGTAGTACAGGTCGTACGGTTCCCCGTTGATGTCGGTGAGCCGCTTGCCCACGACCAGTGCGGGCTCGGGCGCCTTCTCCCCGGCCCCGGCGGTGTACCGGATCTGCGAGAACGTCTTGAAGGCCCCGGTGGCGTGGTTCACGGCCTGGCGCAGCTCGACCGGGACGCTCGCGGTCGGGTCGACGTTGCCGGACGCACGGGCTCCGCGGACGCCCAGGGCATTGGGACCGAGCTGCTCCACCCCGGTGCCCGCGCCGAGCGCCACCACCTCGAAGGCCGTCTGGCCACCACTGGCGAGCTGCTTGACGAGCGAGTTCATCCAGGTGCTCGCGTCGCGGCCGACCTTGTTGTCGGTGGCGTCGGGCCCGTCGGCCGTCGCCGGGGTGTTGGCCTTCTCCTGTGCGACCGCGAACCCGCCCGCGGCCTGGCTCTGCGCGGCCTCCTCCTTGGCGTCGAGGAGGCCCTCGCTGACCTGGGCGATGACGACGAAGCCGAGCGCGAGGACCACGGCCAGCGATATCAGCAGCGTGGCGGCGACCACCCGGAGCTGGATGTTGCGCCGCCACAGCCGGACAGCCGGAAGCAGCGGCCGGCGCCCGAGGCGCACGAACAGCCGCAGCACACGGCCGGCGGGAGCCCCCTCCTGGAGCAGCCGGCCGCCCCGCAGGAGAGCCCGGCGCGAACCGCCCCGGTCCCGGCCGTGCTGCACGTCAGCTGGGTCCGGCCTTGTAGCCGACACCGCGCACCGTCACGACGATCTCGGGGCGCTCCGGGTCCTTCTCGACCTTGGAGCGCAGGCGCTGCACGTGCACGTTCACCAGGCGGGTGTCCGCGGCGTGCCGGTAGCCCCAGACCTGCTCCAGCAGCACCTCACGGGTGAAGACCTGCCAGGGCTTGCGCGCGAGGGCGACCAGCAGGTCGAACTCGAGCGGCGTCAGGGCGATGGAGGCACCGTCCCGCTTGACCGAGTGCCCGGCCACGTCGATGACGAGGTCACCGATGGCCAGCTGCTCGGGGGCGGGCTCCTCCGACCGGCGCAGGCGGGCCCGGATGCGGGCCACCAGCTCCTTCGGCTTGAACGGCTTGACGATGTAGTCGTCGGCACCGGACTCCAGACCCACCACGACGTCCACCGTGTCGCTCTTGGCCGTGAGCATGACGATGGGCACCCCGGACTCGGCCCTGATCAGCCTGCACACCTCTATGCCGTCCCTTCCGGGCAGCATGAGGTCGAGCAGTACCAGATCCGGCTTCGCCTCCCGGAAGGCAGCCAGTGCCTTGTCACCGTCCGCTACGAACGACGGCTCAAAACCTTCTCCACGCAGCACAATGCCGAGCATCTCGGCCAGCGCGAGGTCGTCGTCGACGACAAGGACGCGTCCCTTCATGGTTGACATCATCCCATTAGCTAATCGTTACCTGGCGGTGAGCTGCCCCACAGCCAAAAGGGCTGGAAATCGCCCCTCGGACCTGCGTGGAGATCAGGTCGACCAGTCTGCCCCGGATCCGGGTGACAATTGAAGGTACGGGCTGCCGGGGATCCGGGGGGACGGCCAGGGGGTACGCGGCCGACCGGGCCCGTACCCAGCCCCTCACCCCCTACGCCGTTCGGGGGTCCCACGTGGCACGATGTCAGCGACCAGCGCCCCCGCCGCAGCAGATGCACGTGAAGGAGCGACGATGAACGACTCTCCGGGCTGGGCTACGCCCGGACCCGCGTCCGACGGCGAGCGGCCGGGGGCACCTGCCGACCAGTCCGGCGACGGCACCACGCAGCCGCCCGCGCAGCCCGCAGGCGACCAGAAGTGGTCGGCCCAGCAGCCCCCGCCCGGCCAGTGGTCGAGCCCGGGCACCGACGCACCCGGCACCCCCGGCCAGAACGCCCCCCAGGCCCCCCAGGGCCAGGGCTGGGGCTCGTACGGCCAGCCGTACGGCCAACACCCCGGCGGACAGCCCGGCGCCCCGTACGGAGGCCAGTACGGCCACCCCGGCGGCCCCGGCCAGTGGGGCAAGCCCCCCGCCGCCAAGCCCGGCGTCATCCCGCTGCGCCCCCTGGGCCTCGGCGAGATCCTCGACGGCACGGTCAGCACCCTGCGCGCCCACTGGCGCGCGGTGCTCTCCTTCAGCATCGTCGTCGCCGCCGTATTCCAGGTGATCCTGGTCCTCGTCCAGCGCTACGCGGCGAACGACATCGCCACCTTCAGCCCCGACGAGCGGACCACCCCGTCCGAGGCGCTCGCCGTCATGGGCGACGCCATGCTCTTCTACGCGTTCAGCTACTACGCCGAGATCCTCGGCCTGTTCCTCGTCACCGCGCTCCTCGCCCCCGTCGTCAGCGCCGCCGTCCTCGGCCAGAAGTCCTCGGCCTCCTCCACCCTGAACGCCCTGCGCCCGCTGTGGGGCCGCCTGCTCGGCCTGACCCTCGTCCTGTTCGCGGGCGCGGTCGCCGCCGGCATGCTGCCGATGCTGCCCGGCATCCTGACCGGCAGCCCCGCACTGATCGCCCTCGGCCTCCCCGTCGGCCTCGTGCTGCTGGCCTGGTTCTACGTGGTCTTCCTGCTGGCCCCGCCCGCCCTGATGCTGGAGCGCGGCAGCGTCGGCGACGCCCTCAAGCGCTCCGCCAAGCTCGTCAAGGGCTCCTGGTGGCGCGTCTTCGGCATCAGCCTGCTCACCGCCCTCATCGCCAAGATCACGGCCGCGGTCATCGTGACGCCCTTCGCGATCGTCGCCATGGTCGTGTCCCCCGGCGGCTTCGCGGGCTTCCTCGACGGATCCAGCACCCAGAACTGGACCTTCCTGATCATCACCGCGATCGGCTCGGTCATCGCCGCCGCCGTCACCCTGCCGATGCAGACGGGCGTCACCAGCCTCCTGTACATCGACCAGCGCATCCGCCGCGAAGCCCTCGACCTGGAGCTCGCCCGGGCCGCCGGCCTCGACCACTACGGCACGACCGCCACCCAGCCCGGCGGCGGACCGGTGACCGGAGGCTGATGCACCCATGATGAGCACGGGGGGCCTCATCAACCGCACCGGAACGCTCCTGCCGCGAGCGGAGACGCCACCGGTGACGACACCGCGCGACCCCGCCCGGGAGGCGGCCGAGCACGAGCTGTCGAAGCGGATGTACCACCAGAACGACCCGAGCCTGCTGGACCGCGCCCTGGACCGGTTCTGGGAATGGGTCGGCGCTCTCTTCGACCGGGCCTCCGGGGCGACCCCCGGCGGCCCGGTCGGCCTCCTGGTGATCCTCGTCCTCGTCGTCCTCGCCGTCGCCGCCCTGTGGTGGCGGCTCGGCTCCCCCCGCCGGGCCACCAGCGACGCGGGCACCCTCTTCGACGACCGGATCCGCAGCGCCGCCGACCACCGCAGGGCCGCCGACGCCCACGCGGCCGCCGGCCGCTGGACCGAAGCCGTCCAGGAACGCATGCGCGCCGTCGTCCGCTCCCTGGAGGAACGCACCCTCCTCGACCCGCGCCCGGGCCGCACCGCGGACGAGGCCGCGGCCGAAGCCGCCGTCTCCCTCCCCGACCACGCGCAGGACCTGCGTGCCGCCGCCCGCGCCTTCGACGACGTCACCTACGGCGGCCGCACCGGCGACGCCGAGACCTACGACCGGCTGCGCACCCTCGACCTCACCCTCGACCGCGCCAAGCCGCTCCTGACGGGACCCGCCGCATGACCGGCCCCACCCCGGCCCCGGGGTCCACCTCCACCGCCCCCAGCCGCGCCGCGCTCTGGCGCCGGACCCGCGGCACCGTGGCCGTCGCCGGCATCCTCCTCGCCTCCGCGATCGCCCTGGCCGCCGTCGGCACCGGCACCCGCCACGGCCACCTCGACCCCCGCTCCGCCGACCCCACGGGCAGCCGGGCCGTGGCCGAACTCCTCACGGAACGCGGCGTCACCACCCGCGTCGTCACCACCGCCCGCGAGGCCGCCGCCGCCTCCGGACCCGGCACCACCCTCCTGGTCACCGGCCCCGACATGCTCGGCGAGTCCCAGCGCCGCACCCTCCGCTCCGCCATGGACCTCTCCGGCGGCCGTACGGTCCTCCTCGGCCCCGGCAGCCCGAGCCTGACCGGCCTGGCCCCCGGCGTGCGCACCGCAGGCCACCCCTCCGCCGACGACCTCGCCCCGGCCTGCGCCCTGCCCGCCGCCACCACGGCCGGCCGCGCCACCACCGGCACCGGCCTGCGCTACAGCACCACCCTCCCCGGGGCCACCGCCTGCTACCCCAGCGACGGCCACCCCACGCTCCTCGTCCTGCCCACCGGCACCACCGGGGGCGACACCGTCGTCCTGGGATCCGAGACGATCCTCCTCAACGAGAGCCTCGCCGAGGAGGGCAACGCCTCCCTCGCCCTCCAGCTCCTCGGCTCCCGCCCGGACCTCGTCTGGTACCTCCCCACCCTCGCCGACACCGACCCGGAGGCCGCCCCCGCGGAGGAGAAGAGCCTCTTCGACCTCATCCCCGCCGGCTGGTCCTGGGCCCTCCTCCAGCTGTTCGTCGCCGCCGCCCTCGCCGCCCTCTGGCGCGCCCGCCGCCTCGGCCCGCTCGTCACGGAGCACCTGCCCGTCGCCATCCGCGCCTCCGAGGCCACCGAGGGCCGCGCCCGCCTCTACCGCAAGGCGAACGCCCGCGACCGCGCCGCGACCGTGCTGCGCGCCGCCACCCGCGAACGCCTCGCCGCACTGGTCGGCGTACCGCACACCCGGGCCCACGACCCCGCGGCGCTCGTCCCCGCGGTCTCCGCCCGCCTCGCGGACGGACCCCGGGACGTCACCGCCCTCCTCTTCGGCCCCACCCCTTCCGGCGACGCGGCACTCGTCGCGCTCGCCGACCACCTCGACGCCCTCGAAAGAGAGGTCCGTACGTCATGACGTACCCGGCCACCGAGTCCGCCGCCGCGGACAGCGCCCGCGCTTCCCTCGAAGCGCTCCGCACCGAGATCGGCAAGGCCGTGGTCGGTCAGGACTCCGCCGTCACCGGTCTCGTCGTCGCCCTCCTGTGCCGCGGCCACGTCCTCCTCGAAGGCGTCCCCGGCGTCGCGAAGACCCTCCTCGTACGGGCCCTCGCCGCGTCCCTCGAACTCGACACCAAGCGCGTCCAGTTCACCCCGGACCTGATGCCCAGCGACGTCACCGGCTCGCTCGTCTACGACGCCCGCACCGCCGAGTTCTCCTTCCAGAACGGCCCGGTCTTCACCAACCTCCTCCTCGCGGACGAGATCAACCGCACGCCCCCCAAGACCCAGTCCTCCCTCCTCGAAGCGATGGAGGAGCGCCAGGTCACGGTCGACGGAACCCCCCGCCCGCTCCCCGAGCCCTTCCTCGTCGCCGCCACCATGAACCCGCTCGAGTACGAGGGCACGTACCCCCTCCCCGAAGCCCAGCTCGACCGCTTCCTGCTCAAGCTCACCGTGCCGCTGCCCTCCCGCGAGGACGAGATCGGCGTCCTGACCCGCCACGCCGCCGGCTTCGACCCCCGCGACCTGCACGCGGCCGGCGTCCGCCCCGTCGCCGGCCCGGAGCAGCTCGAAGCCGCCCGGGAAGCCGTCGCCAAGGTCTCCGTCTCCCCGGAGATCGCCGGGTACGTCGTCGACGTCTGCCGCGCCACCCGCGAATCGCCGTCCCTGACCCTCGGCGTCTCCCCCCGCGGCGCGACCGCCCTGCTGGCCACTGCCCGCGCCTGGGCCTGGCTCACCGGCCGCGACTACGTGACCCCCGACGACGTCAAGGCCCTCGCCCTGCCCACCCTCCGCCACCGGGTCCAGCTGCGCCCCGAAGCGGAGATGGAGGGGGTCAAGGCGGACGCGGTCATCACCGCGATCCTCTCCCACGTCCCCGTACCGCGCTGATGGCCCTCACCGGACGCGCCGCCCTGCTGGCAGCCCTCGGCAGCATCCCCGTCGGGATCCTCGAACCGAGCCTGGCGGGGCTCGTCGCGGTCAACGGCCCGCTCGTACTGGCCTGCGCGATCGACCACGCCCTCGCGGCTCCGGTCCGCACCCTCGGCCTGTCCCGCACGGGCGACACCTCGGTCCGCCTCGGCGAGACCGCGGACGTCCACCTCACGGTGACCAACCCCGGCGGCCGCAAGCTGCGCGCCCGGATCCGCGACGCGTGGCCGCCGAGCAGCTGGCAGCCCGGGACGGAGACCGCGGCCTCCCGGCACGAGGTCACCGTCCCGGCGGGCGAGCGGCGGCGCCTGACCACCCGTCTGCACCCGACCCGCCGGGGCGACCGCACGGCCGACCGCGTCACGATCCGCTCGTACGGCCCGCTGGGCCTGTGGGCCCGCCAGGGCACCCATGCCGTCCCCTGGACGGTCCGCGTCCTGCCGCCCTTCACCAGCCGCAAGCACCTGCCCTCCCGGCTCGCCCGGCTGCGCGAACTGGACGGCCGCACCAGCCTCCTGACGCGTGGTGAGGGCACCGAGTTCGACAGCCTCCGCGACTACGTCCCCGGCGACGACACCCGCTCCATCGACTGGCGGGCCACGGCCCGCCAGGACAAGGTGGCCGTCCGCACCTGGCGACCCGAACGTGACCGGCACATCCTGATCTGCCTGGACACCGGCCGCACCTCGGCCGGCCGCGTCGGGGACGCCCCCCGCCTGGACTCCGCGATGGACGCCGCCCTGCTCCTGGCCGCCCTGGCCACCCGCGCGGGCGACCGCGTGGACCTGCTGGCCCACGACCGCCGTGCCCGCGCCCAGGTCCGGGGCCGCCCCGCCGCGGACGTCCTGCCGTCCTTCGTGAACGCGATGGCCCCGCTGGAAGCGGAACTGGTCGAGACGGACTCCCGCACCCTGGTCTCCACCATCCTGCGCAGCGCCCCGCGCCGCTCCCTGGTGGTCCTCCTGACGAGCCTGGACCAGGCCCCGATCGAAGAGGGCCTGCTCCCCGTCCTCCCCCGCCTCACCAAGCGCCACACGGTCCTCGTGGCCTCCGTGGCCGACCCGCACGTCGCTGACATGACCACCTCGCGGGGCACCGTGGACGCGGTCTACGAGGCCGCCGCGGGCACCCGGTCCCAGAGCGAACGCCGCCGTACGGCCGACCAGCTCACCCGCCACGGGGTCCACGTGGTCGACGCCACCCCGGACACCCTGGCTCCGGCACTGGCCGACGCCTACCTCGCCCTGAAGGCGGCCGGCCGCCTCTAGAGCACCTCTAGTACTGCCACCGCGGCTGGCTGCCGTCCAGGCGGCAGTGGATCGTGCGACCGTTGCCCGCGCGCGTGGACCGGCCCACGTCGGCCTTGCGGCAGAACTGACCCGCGTTGTAGCAGTTCCCCGCGTTGGAGACGATCTCGCACTCGGCCGTCACGGGCCGGGTCGGCGCCTTCGTCGCGGGCGGCGCCGCCGACGTGGTCGCGGGCCTGGTCGCGGGCTTCGGCGCCTGCGTGACGGGCGGTTTCGGGTCGGCGGTACGGACGGCCACCGGAGCCGAGGGGCTCGGCAGGGCCGAAGGGGACGCCGAGGGGCTCGGCGTCGGGGACGGGGACGGGGACGGTATCTCCGACGTCGGCGACGGGACCGCCGAGGAGGCGGCCGGCGGTACGGAGACGGCCGGGCTGTTGCCTTCCGCGGGACCGCAGGCGACGGTGACGCCCGCCACCATCAGACCGACCAGCACCCGCCGGACGACCCCTCCCCTTCGTCTTCCACCTCTGTCGTCGCCGCCGTTGACCTCACGCATGTGTACCCCCACCCGAAACGGTTTCGAAGAAGGCACATCATAGGAACGGACGTACGTCTGCGATGGGTTTCCGCCACATCGTGACCTAAGAGCACCGCTACCCCATGTCGGCGATCTCCATCGCCCACACCCGGAAGGCCGCGCACACCCCTCATCCACGGTGCACTCGGTGTCGAGGAAGGGTTTGAGGACATCACCAACCGTCCCGGAACGCAGAAAAGCCCCGCACCGAACCCTGAAAAGGGCTGGTGCGGGGCTTCCGCAATGATTGTTCGGCGGCGTCCTACTCTCCCACAGGG
>NZ_JBHXRK010000010.1:0-6147 GCF_042716875.1 Streptomyces sp. NPDC058646
GGTCAGTTTTTTTTTTACTCCACCCCGCCGGGCCGGCCCCCGGCGGCGCTCCCGGCCCGGGGGCCCCCTTCCGCGTACGTGCGGTGTCACTCGGCGGCGAGCGCCGCCTCCGCGTCCAGGGTGACCGCGACGGCCTGCACGACCGAGGCGATCTTGAAGGCCTCCTGGACGGCCTCGCGGCCGACGCCGGCCTTGCGCAGGACCTGCTCGTGCGAGTCCAGGCACTGGCCGCAGCCGTTGATCGCGGAGACCGCGAGCGACCACAGCTCGAAGTCGACCTTCTCCACGCCCGGGTTGCCGATGACGTTCATCCGCAGGCCCGCGCGCAGGGTCCCGTACTCCGGGTCGGAGAGCAGGTGCCGCGTGCGGTAGAAGACGTTGTTCATCGCCATGACCGCCGCGGCGGACTTGGCGGCGGTGTACGCCTCCGGGGAGAGGTTCGCCTTCGCCTCCGGCTCCAGCTCACGCAGGACGCGCGGGGAGCGGGCGGCGATCGCGCAGGACAGGACGGTGCCCCACAGCTGCTGCTGCGAGAGGGTGCCGTTGCTGTCGGCGTTGCCGATGACCGAGCCGAGGTTCAGCTTCAGGTCCTTGGCGAAGTCCGGTATGGCGGACTTCAGGGAGTCGAGGGACATCCGTCACTCACCGGCCAGCAGGGCGCCGGCGTCGAGGGTGGACTCGCCCTTGGTCCAGTTGCAGGGGCACAGCTCGTCGGTCTGCAGGGCGTCGAGGACCCGCAGGACCTCCTTGGGGTTACGGCCGACGGAGCCGGCGGTCACCATCGAGAACTGGATCTCGTTGTTCTGGTCGACGATGAAGACCGCGCGCTGCGCGAAGCCGTCCTCGCCCTGCACACCGCACGCCTGCATGAGCTCGTGCTTGGAGTCGGCCAGCATCGGGAAGGGCAGGTCACGCAGGTCGGCGTGGTCCTTGCGCCAGGCGTGGTGGACGAACTCGGAGTCGCCGGAGACGCCGAGGATCTGGGCGTCGCGGTCCTGGAACTCCTCGTCCAGCTTGCCGAACGCGGCGATCTCGGTCGGGCAGACGAAGGTGAAGTCCTTCGGCCAGAAGAACACCACGCGCCACTTGCCCTCATAGGTCTTGTGGTCGATCTGGGCGAACTCGTTGCCGGCCTCGAGCGAGACGCAGGCGGTCAGATCGTAGGTGGGGAACTTGTCACCGACAGTGAGCACGTGCTCTCCTTGCGGACAGGAAAGCGCCACCCTTTTGGGGTGTTGGCGGCTTTCCGGAGGGTTGGACGGATCTCACATGCTGGCACAGCGGCATTGATTACAGAAATAGCTACTCTTATGTCCGGTGATCGGAGGTGCCTATCAGTGGTTGCGGGCAGTAGTGGTGGCAGAGGGCCGAAGCAGGCGACGATCGCGCAGCTGCGCGCCTTCGCGGCGGTCGCCGAGCACCTGCACTTCCGGGACGCCGCCGCGGCCATCGGGATGAGCCAGCCGGCCCTCTCCGGAGCCGTCTCCGCACTGGAGGACGCCCTCGGGGTGCGGCTGCTGGAACGCACCACCCGCAAGGTGCTGCTCTCCCCGGCGGGCGAGCGCATCGCGCTGCGGGCGCGGGCCGTACTCGACGCCATGGGCGGGCTGCTGGAGGAGGCAGAGGCCGTACGGGCCCCCTTCACCGGGATCCTGCGGCTCGGGGTGATCCCCACGGTGGCGCCGTACCTGCTGCCCACCGTGCTGGGGCTCTTCCACCGACGCTACCCCGGCATGGACCTGCAGGTGCACGAGGAGCAGACGGCCTCGCTGCTGGAGGGGCTGGCCGCCGGCCGGCTCGACCTGCTGCTGCTGGCGGTACCGCTCGGCATGCCCGGCATCACCGAACTGCCGGTCTTCGACGAGGACTTCGTGCTGCTGTCCCCGCGGGAGCATCCGCTGGCCGGCCGCCGGGACGTGCCCCTCGAAGAACTGCGCGGACTGCAACTGCTGCTGCTGGACGAGGGCCACTGCCTGCGCGACCAGGCCCTGGACATCTGCCGGGAGGCGGGCCGCACCACCGGGGCGGACGTCACCACCACCGCCGCCGGGCTGTCCACCCTCGTACAACTGGTCGCAGGGGGACTGGGCGTGACGCTGTTGCCGCGTACGGCACTGCGCCTGGAGACGGCCCGCAACGAGCACCTGGCCACCGGCTACTTCGCCGAACCCGCCCCCTCGCGGCGGATCGCCCTGGCCATGCGGACGGGCACCGCCCGGCAGGAGGAGTTCCGCGCCATCGCCGCCGCCCTGCGCGAAGCGGTACGCCCGCTCCCGGTCTGGCCCACGGACTAGGGGCGGGCCGGGCGGGGCGGGCGTACCGGTCGGTGGGGGAGCGGGGTCACTCCGTGCGCAGGCCGTCGGGGCGCATCAGGCGCAGCAGTACCGGCAGGCTGAGGGCGGTCACCAGGGCGACCACGCCCGCGCCGACCCCGGTCATCGCCAGCACCGAGGACCAGTCGACCCGGACGGGCCGGGCGGCCATGCGCAGCAGGACGGTCCCCAGCCCGACGCCGACCACGGCCGCCAGTCCCAGGCCGAGTCCGATCGGCAGGGCGGTCTGCCACAGCACCGACAGGCTCAGCGTGGAGCGCTTGGTGCCGAAGGCGACCAGCGCCGAGAGCAGCTTCTTGCGCTCGCGCAGCTGCTCCAGCTGGGAGACCAGCAGGCTGGAGCCGATCAGGATCAGCACGCCCGTCGCGCCGAAGAACAGCCCGGTCCGGATCGTGGAGTAACCGGATGCCTGCTGCGTCGACTTCAGTGTCATCGCGGTGGCGAAGGGGTCCGCCCGGAAGGCCGCCGTGCGGACCCGCTCCAGGGCGTCCGGCACCGCGTCGTCGAGCTGGACGAAGATCTGGGCGTTCTGCTGGAAGCCCACGCCCTTCGGAGCGGCGGCCGGGGTGACGAGCAGCCCGGTGCGCAGCTGGCCGGTCGGGTCCTCGCGGCCGGCGACGGTACGGGCGCCGGCCGGGACGGTCCACGGGACGGCCCGGCCCATGACGAACGCGCTGTCGGGGAGGTCGTTGATGTTCCCGGCGAAGAGCTGGTCGCCGGGCCGGGCCGTGTCCCCGTAGCCGCCGGGGGTGCCGGCGGGGGCGCCGGACAGCACGAACGCGTCGCCGTCCCGGCAGGATTCGAGCACCGCGACCTCTTCGAGCGCCGCGCAGGTGCCGACGGTCACCGCGATCCGCTCCTCCCCCGCGGGGACCTGGTGCGCGGCGGGAACGCTGGTCAGCGGGACGGTCCGGACGATGCCCTCGGTACCGGAGATCTGCTGGGAGAGGGAGTCGACCTCCGTCTCGGTACCGCTGCGCAGGAGGACCGAGACGGAGGCCCGCGAGGGGTCCTGTCCGGTGTCCGTGGCGTAGTCGCCCTCGACGCCCGCGAAGAGCATCTGCAGGGCGATGGCCGCGGCGACCGCCACCGCGATGCCGTTGACCAGGCGGGCGGCGGCCCCGCTGCTCACCTGGAGGCGGCGGACGGCCAGCTGCCAGGACACCGGGCCGCCGGACATCCGGCCGACGAGGCGTTCCAGCAACCAGGGCAGCAGGGCGGTGATCCCGACCAGCAGGAGCACCACGCCCCCGCTGACCTGCCACTGGTTGAAGCGGCCGTGGTCGTTGCCGCGGCCCGTCAGCGGGGCGAGGAGGCCGATTCCGCCGAGCGGCAGCAGCAGCCGCCACCAGATGCGGCGCTCGGCCGGCGCGGAGGTGCGTACGACGCCCAGCGGCTCGATGACGACCCCGCGCAGCGCGAACAGGGTCACGGCGACGGCCGCCGCGGGCACCGCGACGGCGACCAGGGCGGCCAGCCACGGCGCCGGGTCCAGGTCGGCGGGGAAGACGCTGCGCTGCTGGACGCTGATCGCGCCGACCAGCCGGCGGCCGATCAGGAAGAACCCGACGCCGAGCCCCAGCCCGACCAGGGATCCGGCCATCGCCTCACCGGCGGCGATCCGGCGGACCATGCGGGCGTCGGCGCCGACCAGCCGCAGCGCGGCGAGCCGCCGGTCGCGCCGCTCGCCGCCGAAGCGGACGGCGGCGGCGACGAATACCGCGACCGGCATCAGCAGGGCGACGAAGGTCAGGACCACCATGAGCATCAGCACCGGGTCGAGCGGCTGGGGTCCCGCGGTGCCGGCGAAGCCGGTGATGCGCTCGGCGCGGAGGCCGCCCGCGAGGTCCATGGCCGCGGGGAGCCGGTCGTTGCCCATGTAGAGGAAGAGTTCGCCGGGGCCGGTCAGGCCGGCGTCGCCGATCACCTCGGTGATCTTGCCGTCGAGACGTTCGCGCAGCAGCCCGCCCTCGGAGGACTTCATCAGCTCGTCCAGGGCGGGGGAGACGGCCATCTCGCCGGGGCCCGGGATCCTCGTCAGGCCCGGTGGGACGGGGGCGTCCGGTCCCTCGGCGTACATCATGAGGCCGTCGATGTCCTGGCCGTGGTACGTCTGGCCGAGGCGGGTGACGAGGAGCGTGTCGCGGCCCGGCTGTTCGGCGGTGGGCGCACCCAGCGTGGAGCGTGCGTCACCGCGTTCGCCCCGGGCGGCGAACGCGCCGGGGATCGCGGTGCTGATCAGCAGGAGGGCGACACCGAGGCCGACGCCCACGCCGGTGAGCAGGGTGCGGGTCCAGCCCTCGCGGCCGCCGCCGAAGGCGAAGCGGGTTCCCATGGCGAGGTCGCGGGCCCAGGCGGAGAGGGTGCTCATACGATCCGCTCCATGTCGCGGGACCTGCCGTCGCGGACGACGATCTCGCGGTCGGAGTACGCGGCCACGCGCGTCTCGTGCGTGACGAGGACGAGGGCGGCGCTGGTGGAACGGGCGGTCTCGGTGAGCAGCCGCATCACCAGTTCGCCGTTGAGGGAGTCGAGGGCGCCGGTCGGCTCGTCGGCGAAGACCACCCGGGGCCGGGTGACCAGGGCGCGGGCGACCGCGACGCGCTGGCCCTGGCCGCCGGATATCTCGCCGGGCCGCTTGCCGCCGAGGTCGTCGACCTGGAGCTTCTCCATCCAGTGGAGTGCGGTCCGCTCGGCCTCCTTGCGCTTGACGCCGGTGAGCCGCAGCGGGAGGGCGACGTTCTCCGTGCAGGTCAGCTCCGGTACGAGCTGCCCGAACTGGAAGACGAAGCCGAACTCGCTGCGGCGCAGGGCGCTGCGCTCGGCGTCGTTCATGGCGGACAGCTCGCGGCCGGCGTAGGTGAGGGAGCCGGAGTCGGGGGTGACGATCCCGGCGAGGCAGTGCAGCAGGGTGGACTTGCCCGAGCCGGAGGGGCCCATGACGGCGACGACCTCGCCGGGGTGGACGGAGAATTCCGCGCCGTCGAGCGCCTGGGTGGTGCCGTACGCCTTGCGGAGGGCCGAGGCGGTGAGCAGCGAGCCGGCCGGGGTCATCGGCGTACCTCCTTCGCGAGCTGGTCGAGGCGGGCGGCGGCCAGTTCGAGCCATCGCAGGTCCGCCTCCAGGTGGAACAGGGCGTGGTCGCAGACGAGCTGGTCGGCGAGGTCGCCGGTGCGCTTGCGCTGGGTCAGGATGCGCATCAGGCGCAGGTGTTCCGCGCGCTGGGTGTCCAGCAGGCCGGCCGCGCTGCGGCCGGTGAGCAGGGCGAGGACGACCTTGGTGTAGAGGGTCGAGTGGAGGTACGGCTCCGGCTTCTCCGGCTGTGCGAGCCAGGCGTCGACGTCGGTGATGCCGGCGTCGGTGATGGCGTAGCGCTTGCGGTCGGGGCCGCCGCCGCTCTCTATCCCGTCGACCTCGACGAGGCCGTTCTTCAGGAGGCGGGACATGGTCGAGTAGACCTGTCCGTAGGCCAGGGGGCGGTCGTGGCCGAACTTCTCGTCGAAGGCGCGCTTGAGGTCGTAGCCGTGGCGCGGGCCGGCCTCCAGGAGGCCGAGCAAGGTGTGACCGATGGACATGGCAGTGACTGTACACGCGGTGTATACGCTCCATGTATACGTGGAGTGCATAGTTGGCCGCAGAAAGGGTGTTTCCGCAGGTGGAAGCCGTTGGTGCGAGCTGAAGGAGGTAAGGGAAGGGGACGGGCGGGGCGCGGCCGAGCAGGACATGGAGAACCGACCCCCCCCCCCCCCCACACACAAACCACCCCCGACGGGCTGCGCCCCCCCCGCGGGCTGATCCGACACCCCCCCCGCCG
>NZ_JBHXRK010000010.1:6157-146090 GCF_042716875.1 Streptomyces sp. NPDC058646
CGGCCGAGTCCTGCTCGGCCGCGCCCCGCCCGTCCCGCTCTCAAGCTCCCGGCGGCGTACGGGGACGCCCGCGCGGCGGGATCGGACCCGCCCCGCCGGGCAGCCGGCCCGCCTCGGCCAGCGCCCTCCGCAGGAGGAACTCGATCTGCGCGTTCGCGCTGCGAAGCTCCTCGCCCGCCCAGCGGGTGAGGGCGTCGTGGACCTGGGGGTCGAGCCGCAGCAGCACCTGCTTGCGGGCCTGCCGGCCCGCCGCCCGGGCCCCGGCCCGGGGTTCGGGCTCGGGCGCGGGGCCGGACGGGGGCGGCGCGCCGGGCGGGGTCACTGGTAGAGGGTGCCCGTGTTGAGCACCGGCTGCGCGGCGCGGTCACCGCAGAGGACCACCATGAGGTTGGAGACCATGGCGGCCTTGCGCTCCGAGTCCAGTTCCACGATCTCCTCCTCCGCCAGGCGGGTCAGGGCCAGCTCGACCATACCGACCGCGCCCTCGACGATCTGCTTGCGCGCCGCCACGACCGCGCCGGCCTGCTGGCGCTGGAGCATCGCGGAGGCGATCTCGGGGGCGTACGCGAGGTGGGTGAAGCGGGACTCGATGATGTGGACGCCGGCCGCTTCCACCCGCGTGCTCAGCTCGACGGCCAGCTTCTCGGTGATCTCCTCGGCGTTGCCGCGGAGCGACAGGCCGCCCTCCTCGTGGGCGTCGTACGGGTACTCGATCGCGATGTGCCGTACGGCCGCCTCGGTCTGCGTCTCGACGAACTCGGTGAAGTCCTCGACCTCGAAGGAGGCCCGCGCGGTGTCCTCGACCTTCCACACCACGACCGCCGCGAGCTCGATCGGGTTGCCGTACGCGTCGTTGACCTTCAGGACGGCCGTCTCGTGGTTGCGGACCCTCGTGGAGATCTTCTCCCGGGTGGTCAGCGGGTTGACCCAGTGCAGCCCGTCCGTGCGGAGCGTCCCCCGGTAGCGGCCGAAGAGCTGGACCACCCGGGCCTCGCCCGGCGCCACCATGTTCAGTCCCGTCGTCGCGACGAACGCCGCGGTGGCCAGGAGGCAGCCGGCCGTGATCAGGAGCGTCACGAGGGCGGCTCCCGACGCCATCGCTCCGACCACGATCAGGCCCGCCCCCGCCGCGATGCCCGCCAGACCGAGCAGCAGGGCGATGCCGCCGCCGGTGCTGCGTGCCGGGAATTCCCGTACCCCATCCACCGTGGTGACCGAGTTCGTCATCTTTTGCCCCGTTTCCCTGAGTCGCGGCCGATCGGGCCGTCTAGCAAAGTGATATCACTTTTTTGCGTAGATGGCACGGGTCGGCAACTCTTAGGCGTTCACGTGCGTCGGTTCCACTGGTGTGGGTGCTGATTCTCACGTCCGAATTGACCGTTATTGGCCTTGGTTGGCCAACCTTTGTCACAGCCTGCGGTGTTAGCTTTCTGAGCTGACGTCGGGGGGTAATCGAGCGGAGCGGGAGCGATGGGCCGAGCAGAAGCGCGTAAGGCGCAGCAGCAGCGCGGTGCGCGGCGGGCGCCGACCGGACGCACCAAGGGCGAGGGGAGCGGCGCCAAGCGCAGCGGCATACGCCGGTTCTTCACCTGGAAGACGATCCTCGGGACCTTCCTCGGGGGGATCCTGGTCCTCATGGCCGCGGCGGTCATCCTCTACTTCTCCGTGGACGAGCCCACCGACCCGAACCTGCAGGCCACCCAGCAGAGCAACACGTACAAGTGGGCCGACGGCTCGATCATGGCCCAGGTCGGCAAGACGAACCGCTCGAACGTGCCGATCGACAAGATCCCGCCCGAGGTCCGCACCGCGTTCATCGCCATCGAGAACAAGTCCTTCTACCAGGACCAGGGCATCGACCTGATGGGTGTGGCCCGCGGCCTGTACAACACGGTCCGCGGCAAGGGCACCGCCGGCGGCTCGACCATCACCCAGCAGTACGTGAAGAACTACTACCTGACGCAGGACCAGTCCCCGACCCGCAAGGTCCGTGAGCTGGTGATCGCCCTCAAGGTCGACCAGCGCATGGAGAAGGACGACATCCTCGAGGGGTACCTGAACACCAACTTCTACGGACGCAACGCGTACGGGATCCAGTCCGCGGCCCAGGCCTTCTACGGCGTCGACGCGGACAAGCTGACCCTGGAGCAGGGCGCGTACCTCGCCGCCGTCATCCAGGCACCCAGCCAGTACGACTGGGCCACCGCCGGCCCGAACGGCAAGTCGCTGGTCATGATCCGCTTCAACGCCGTCCTCGACAACATGGTCGAGATGGGCGAGCTGGACGCGGCCAAGCGCAAGGAACTGAAGTTCCAGGAGCCCATCAAGCCCAAGCCCACCCCGGGCATGGACGGCCAGAAGGGCTACCTGGTCCAGGCCGCCAACGAAGAGATGAACCGGCAGGACGTCACCGACGCCGAGATCGCGGCCGGCGGCTGGGAGATCACGCTCAACGTCGACAAGAAGAAGCAGGAAGCGCTGGAGAAGGCCGTCCAGGACGAGCTGGAGTCCAAGCTCGACCGCAAGGACACCAAGAACCGCCCCCAGGACCAGAGCGTCCAGGCCGGCGCCACCTCGGTGGACCCCAAGACCGGCGCGATCGTCGCCATGTACGGCGGCCAGGGCCTGGCGGAGAAGTCCGCGAGCAACGCCCTGCGCACCGACTACCAGCCGGGCTCGACCTTCAAGCCGATCGTGCTCGCCGCCGCCCTGGAGACCGGAGCGACCACCCAGGACGGCAAGCCGATCAACCCGAACACGCTCTACGACGGCACCAGCAAGCGCCAGGTGGTCGGCAGCAAGATCCCGTTCAACCCGCAGAACCAGGACGACAAGGACTTCGGCAAGGAGATCTCCGTCCAGGAGGCCACCAACTACTCGGTGAACTCCGTCTACGCGCAGATGATCGTGGACGTGAAGCCGCCCGCCGTGAAGAAGACGGCGCTCGCGCTCGGCATGAAGGACCGCAAGGGCTGGCCCGAGGACAAGCCGGCCATGTCGCTGGGCACCATGAGCGCCAACACCGTCGAGATGGCCGCCGTCTACGCCACCTTCGACCACCACGGCAAGAAGGTCACGCCGACCATCATCAAGAGCGCCGAGCACCGGGACCGCGAGTACACGCCGGCCCCCGCCGTCGGCGCGCAGGCCATCAGCCGCCAGACCGCCGACACCGTGACCAAGGTGCTCACGGGCGTGGTCGACGAAGGCTCCGGCAACAAGGTCCAGAGCAGCGCTTACCAGGCCGCCGGCAAAACCGGTACCACCGAGTCCAACGTCGCGGGCTGGTTCACCGGGTACACGCCCGAACTGGTCACCGTCGTCGCGATGTTCGGCGAGGAGCCGGGCACGCACAAGCAGGTCACCCTGACCGGCACCGCCGGCGGAGGCCGGGCCGGCGGCTCCAGCTTCCCCGCGGAGATCTGGAAGGCGTACACGCTGGCCGTGCTGAAGGGCACGGACACCGACAAGTTCGACCTGTCGGAGGCCGAGATGGGCGTCCCGGTGGCGCCGTCCCGCACCAGCTCGCCGGCGCCGTCGACGAGCCCGTCCTCCAACCCGCCGGCGAGCAGCAGCCCGCCGCCGAGCAGCCCGGACCCGACGAAGAGCACCACCCGGTCGCCGGACCCGAGCAACACCCCGCCGAAGTCGCCGTCGCCGACGCCCACGCCGACGCCGACCCCGACGCCGACCAAGAGCGGCCCCAAGCCGCCGGACCCGCCGCTGTTCCCGCAGCCGGAGGACCGCTGACCTCCGGGTGAGACGACGGACGCCGCCCCGCAGCCTTCGGGCTGCGGGGCGGCGTCCGTCGTGCGGGGGCTCCGCTCCGTCGCGGCTGCCCGGTCAGCGCCGCTCGAGCGGCAGCGGGAGCTCGAACCAGACCACCTTGCCGCTGCTCAGCCGGGTGGCGCCCCAGCGGCGGGCCATCCGGTTCACCAGGAACAGGCCGCGGCCGCCCTCGTCGGTGTCCCGGGCCCGGCGCTGGCGCGGCAGCTGCGGGGAGTCGTCGCCGACCTCGCAGCGCAGCACGTCCGTCCGCAGCAGACGCAGGGTCACCGGCCGTTCCGCGTACCGGACGGCATTGGTGACCACCTCACTCACCAGGAGCTCCAGGGAGTCCTGGAGCTCCTCCAGGCCCCACCGGGTCAGGGCGCGGCGGGCGAACCGCCGGGCCCGGCCCGGAGCGGTCTCCTCCGGGTCCAGGAACCAGTACGCGACGTCGCTGGGCGCGATCCCGTCGAAGCGGGCCGCGAGCAGCGCGATGTCGTCGTCCCGGTCGCCCGGGCCGAGCATGTCCAGCACGTCGTCGCACAGGGCCTCCAGCGGCGGCGGATGGTCCAGCCCGGTCAGCTGCGCCGTGGTGGCCAGGCGCTCGCGGAGCTGCTCGATGCCGGTCCACACGTCCCGCAGCCGCGACTCCACCAGTCCGTCGGTGTACAGCAGCAGGGTGGCCCCGGCGGGCGCGTCCAGCTCCACCGCTTCGAAGTCCACGCCGCCCACCCCGATGGGGGCGCCGGGCGGCACCCGCAGCACCTCGGCCCGGCCGCCCAGGTGCAGCAGCACCGGCGGCGGGTGCCCGGCGTTGGCGATGGTGATCCGGTGCGAGACCGGGTCGTAGACCGCGTACAGGCAGGTGGCCATCCGGTCGGAGCCCAGCCGCTGGGCCTGCTCGTCCAGGTGGTGCAGGACCTCGGCCGGCGGCAGGTCCAGCTGGGCCAGGGTCTGCGCGGTGGTGCGCAGCTGCCCCATGATGGCGGCGGAGGTCATCGAGTGGCCCATGACGTCGCCGACGACGAGCGCGACCCGGCTGCCGGGCAGCGGTATCGCGTCGTACCAGTCGCCGCCGACCCGCGCCGTCTCGGCCGCGGGCAGGTAGCGGGAGGCGAGCCGCACCCCGGTGGGCTGCGGCAGGCTGTCGGGCAGCATGGTGCGCTGGAGCTCGTCGGCGATGTACGCCTCGCGGCCGTACAGCACGGCCTTGTCGATGCCGAGCGCCGTGTGGGTGGCCAGCTGGGCGGCGACCAGGAGGTCGTTCTGCTCGAAGGCGGGCCGTTCGGGGCTGCGCAGGAAGACGGCCGCGCCGATCACCCGGCGGCGGCCCCGCAGCGGAGCGA
The DNA here is from genome assembly GCF_042716875.1 of Streptomyces sp. NPDC058646. Lineage (NCBI taxonomy): Bacteria > Bacillati > Actinomycetota > Actinomycetes > Kitasatosporales > Streptomycetaceae > Streptomyces > Streptomyces sp. NPDC058646. The sequence continues at coordinate 11,272 of NZ_JBHXRK010000010.1, forward strand.
GGACGGCCCGGTTGCCGCGCGGCAGCGGGTGGTCCAGGCCCAGCAGCTCGGGCAGGGCGGCCTTCGCGGCGGCGGAGGACCCGAACACGGGCCGTACGCCGCGCAGCACCTCGGCGAGGGCGCCGCCGGTCTTGATCTCGCACAGCTCGGCAGCGGGCAGGTCGCCCTGCGGGCCGACGAGCGGCAGCTGGCTGAAGTCGAGCTCGCCGGTGGCCCCCGCGGCCCCGGCGAGGTCCATCCCCGCGCCGATGGTGCTGCCGATGTCGGTGAGGTCGTCGATCGGCCGGAGCCGGTCGGTGCGCCGGAGCCTTAACACGACGGGGCCGACGGGACGCTCGTCCCCGACCGGGAGCGGGTCGCGGAGGTAGACGAGGATCGCGTCGGAGAAGGTCGGCACGGTGGCCCGGCACAGGCCGAGCACGATCTCGTCGAGGTCGATGCCGCGGGCGATCCGCCGGGTGGCGGCGCCGACGAAGCGCAGCCGGTCCCCCTCGCGGCGGGCCACGGTGTCACCGGCCGGCGTGCCGCGGGCGGGCTCGGCGGCCTCCGCGGCCTCCGGTCCGGCGGCCGCGCTGCGGGCGGCGTCGACGTCGCGCCGCGCGGCCTCGTCCCCGGCCGCTCCGCCCGCCGGACCGGAGGCGGCGGCATCCGAGGTGCCGGAGCCGGCCGCCCCTATCGCGGCGCCGGCGTCGAGCGGGCCGCCGTCACCCTCGCTCCGGGTGCGGGCCGCCGGGATCTCCGGGCGGGTGGCCTCGACGGCCGGGACGGGTGCCTTGCCGTGGCCGGGCTCGTCCGTACCCGCACCGGCGGCGGCCGCGGCGGCCGCGGCATGGTCGAGCTCGCGGTGCGAGCGGTGCGCCGCGCCGGAGGCGAAGGGCAGGCCGGAACCGCCCGGGGCCGTGGCCGCGGTGGCCGCGGCAGGCTGCGGGCCCTCCTGGGAGGTGGGGTACTCCGTCACGCGTGGAATTCCGTCCGTTTGCGCTCGATGTGCGCTGCACTCAACTCGGTCAGTCGCGGTATACCCGCTCAGCGGCCGGGGCACCATCACCCCGCCAATCCTCCCCCAAACTCCGTCCGGGGGGAGCCCCGCCCACATTCCGTCCGCGGGGACTGCGCCCCTCGTCAGCTCTGGCCCTGCGTTGACCTCCGGTCAAGTTCCGCGTACGGCACGGCACTTACGGATGTACTGCCCGAGCGCACCGCTCCGCGCGCGCGGTCTTGCGGAGGACGATCCTACGTTTGAACCCCCGGGGCGCATCAAGGGTCTCATGAGGTCATATGCGCCGGGGTGCGGTCCCAGTCCTCGGGCAGGACCGGAACCCCCCAGGCCGGATCCGGCCGCCAGTCCTGCCAGCCGTCGGCGAACGGAGCCCCCCACCGCGTGATCACCTCGACGGCCGCGCGCCCGGCGTCCCGGACCCGCCGCGCCTGCTCGCGGTCCATCAGGCCCGAACGCTGCGCCTGGGCGAACTCGTCCTCGTCCAGCCACTTCCAGCTGCGGTCCGGGTAGACGGCGATGTCCAGGAAATGGTCCTCGGAGTCCACCCCGCCGGACCAGCGGGACAGCGGCTCCTCCAGGTTCACGTACCAGTTCTTGAACCGCCAGCCGTTCCCCCAGAACAGCCACACCGACCAGGGGTCCCCGGGCCGGGCCAGCTTCAGCACGCCCCCGCCGAACCAGCGCGAGCGCACGGTGGTGCGCGGCGCGGTGTAGCGGGTGACGAGCGGCTCCTCGTGGACGGGGGTGCCGTCGGCGAGGACCGGTTTGACGCACTCGGTGCCGGGCGCCATCCACACGGCGAGCAGCTCGTCGGTGTCCTGCACCACGGTCACCGGGCGGCAGATGTGCACCGGGCCCTTCAGCCCCGGGGCGTGGTCGCGGTAGCGCCACAGGATCTGCTCCCCGGGAGCCCAGCGCGCGTCCTGCGGGCCGTCGTGCTCGGCGCCGCCCCCGGGCCGGAAGGTACCTGTCATGCGCAGATCTTAGGGCTGGGGCCCCCGCGCCCGCTGCGGTGCAGGTCACGGAGGGGGCCGGGGACGGTAATCGACCGAATCCGGCCCCTCCGGAGGTCCGGTCAGGGGTGCGTCATCCGCAGGACGTCCAGGGCCTCGTCGAGCTGCTCCAGGGTGAGGTCGCCGCGGTCCACGTAGCCGGACTCCAGCACGACCTCCCTGATCGTCTTGCGCTCGGCGAGGGCCTTCTTGGCGACCTTGGCGGCCTCCTCGTAGCCGATCCAGCGGTTCAGCGGGGTCACCACCGAGGGCGAGGACTCCGCGTACTCCCTGGCCCGCGCCACGTTGGCGGTGATTCCGTCGACCGTGCGGTCCGCCAGCAGGCGGCTCGCGCTGCCGAGCAGCCGGATCGACTCGAGGAGGTTCCTGGCCATCACCGGGAGCATCACGTTCAGCTCGAAGTTGCCCGAGGCGCCGGCCACGGTGACCGCCGCGTCGTTCCCCATCACCTGGGCACAGACCATCAGGACCGCTTCCGGGACGACCGGATTGACCTTCCCCGGCATGATCGAGGAGCCCGGCTGCAGATCCGGGAGATTGATTTCGGCCAATCCCGTGCGCGGTCCGGAGGCCATCCAGCGGAGATCGTTGGAAATCTTCGTGAGCGAGACGGCGACCGTGCGGAGCATCCCCGAGGTCTCCACCAGTGCGTCCCGCGCCCCCTGGGCCTCGAAGTGGTTGCGGGCCTCGGTCAGCGGCAGGCCGGTGGCGGCGGCCACCTCCGCGATCACCGCTGCGGAGAAGCCGGGCGGGGTGTTGATCCCGGTGCCGACCGCGGTACCGCCGAGGGGGAGTTCGGCGAGGCGCGGCAGGGCAGCGCGCAGCCGTTCGACGCCGTAGCCGATCTGGACGGCGTACCCGCCGAACTCCTGGCCCAGGGTGACCGGGGTGGCGTCCATCAGGTGGGTCCGGCCGGCCTTGACGACCTGCGCGAACTCGGCGGCCTTGTGCTCCATCGCCGCGGCCAGGTGCTCCAGGGCCGGGATCAGTTCGCCGGTGACGGCCGCGGTGGCGGCGATGTGGATGGAGGAGGGGAACACGTCGTTGGAGCTCTGCGAGGCGTTGACGTGGTCGTTGGGGTGGACATCGCGGCCCAGGCGCTCGGTGGCCAGGGTGGCGATCACCTCGTTGGCGTTCATGTTGGACGAGGTTCCGGAGCCGGTCTGGAAGACGTCCACCGGGAAGTGCTCGTCCCAGCGGCCGTCCGCGACCTCGTTCGCGGCGGAGACGATTGCGTCGGCGACGTCCTGGTCCACCACGCCGAGCCGCGCGTTCACCGCGGCCGCGGCGGCCTTGATCCGGGCGAGGGCCTCGATGTGGGCGCGCTCCAGACGCAGCCCCGAGATGGGGAAGTTCTCCACCGCCCGCTGCGTCTGGGCCCGCCATTTGGCGTCCCGCGGCACCTGTACGTCACCCATGGAGTCGTGCTCGGTCCGGAACGCATCGGCCTGCTGATCTTCTGTCATGTTCGTGGCCTCCTCAAAAAGTTGAGCAATTGTCTTGTTCGGAGTGTTCCCATCTCCCCTACCGACCAGTAAATACCGGGGGTAACACCGGCATTCGGGGAGGCGTTCATGGCACGCGCACAGATGAAACCCAGGCTCAGATCTACCCTCGCCGCCATCGCGGCGGCCGCGGCCGCCCTCGGGGGCGTCACCGCCATCACCCCCATGGCCCAGGCGGCCCCCACCGCGGGGGCGGCCCCCCGGGCCACCCCCCTCCCACCCGAGCTGGAGGCCGTACGCGCCGCGGAGGCCACCAGGATCTACGGGGACCCGGCGGTCCGGCCGATGGGCGAGCGCAGGACCGGGCTCATCTCCCTCGGCGACAGCGAGATCTCGGGCGAGGGCATCGGCACCTACGACCCCGCCACCAACACCCCGGCCAACCAGTGCCACCGCTCGCCCGACGCGGCGATCCACCGCACCGGCATCCCGGCCGACCTCACCTTCAACGTGGCCTGCTCCGGCGGGTACACCGGCAACATCAGGATCGGTGGCAGCAAGCAGTACGCCGACGAGCTGGTGCAGAGCGACAGCCTGGCCGTCAAGGCACGCAATACGAAGATCAAGATGGTGCTGCTCGTCGCCGGCGCCAACGACGACCTCCAGTTCGGCCCGGTCATGACCGACTGCGTCACCCGGTGGGTGCTCAGCCAGGGTACCTGCGAGCCCAAGTACGCGCCGGGCTGGCAGGCGCGCGTCGACGGACTGCGGCCCAAGGTCGAGTCCACCGTCGCCGACCTCAAGACCGTCATGCGCGACGCCGGCTACGCCGACTCCGACTACAAGCTGGTCGTGATGGGCTACCCCAGCCCCATCGGCCCCGACTTCGGCGACAACCCGAACTTCCCCGGCAAGCTCCCCGGAGGCTGCGCCGGCTACGACTCCGACGCCACCTGGGGCCGCAACCACGCGGTGCCCGCCTTCGAGAAGGGGATGCGCGAGGCCGCCCGCAACTCCGGCGCCGTCTACCTGGACAACTCGCGGCTCTTCCACGGGCACGAGGTGTGCATGGAGGACACCTGGGCCCGGGGCCTCTACCTGGACCTCGGCGACCACTTCCCGTGGGACGAGAACACCGCCCGGCAGTCCTTCCACCCCAACTACCGCGGTCACGGCGCCTTCGCGTCCTGCCTGACCCAGCTGTACGGCTCGGGCCTGCGCGAGGCCTCCTGCGCCGACCCCGCGAGCACCGGCACCCCGGTCCTCCAAGCCGGCGCCTGGGACGACAAGTTCAAGCCCCTGAAGAACGAGGCGAACGGCAACTGCCTCGACGCGAAGGCGGCTTCCAGCGCCAACGGCACGCCCGTCACGGGCTGGGACTGCCACGGCGGCCGCAACCAGGGTTGGTGGTACGACACCGCCCGTAAGTCCGTCCACGTCGAACTGACCCAGGACCGCTGCCTCGACGTGCCCGGCGCGGCCTACGGCAACGGCACCGCCCTGGTCCTCTGGAACTGCCACGGCGGCGCGAACCAGCAGTTCGTCCGTGACGGCGCCACCCTCCGCCCCGCGGCTGCCCCCGGCACCTGCCTGACGGTCTCCGCGGCCCGTGAACCGCTGCGCCTGCAGACCTGCAACGGTTCCGCGGCCCAGCGCTTCGTGTAGGACACCGCCCCGCTCCACCGAAGACCCCCCACACCCGGCCGGCGCATCCCGGCCGGGTGTTCACATGTCCGCGAGCAGCTTGCGCACCTCCCGCGGCCGGTTGGTGATGATCGTGTCCACCCCGAGCCGGACGCACAGCTCCACGTCCTCGGGGTCGTCCACGGTCCACACCCGCACCGACAGCCCCCTGGCCCTCAGCCGCGCCACCAGCGCCGGGTCCTGCCGGACCAGGTCGATGCCGGGGCCCGCATGGGTCGCGTACGGGGGCCGCGGCGGGCGGATCCTGCGCTCGACGAGGTACACGGCCGGCAGCCCGGGCGCGAGCCGGTGCAGCCGGGTCAGCGCGGTCCGCGAGAAGCTCATCACCTCGACGAGGCCCGAGGCCCCGTCCGCCAGCCCGTACGCCCGGAGCATTCGCACCAGCTCGGCCTCCAGCCGGCCGCCCGCGCGCGTCGGGTGCTTGGTCTCCACGGCGAGGCCGACCGGCCGGGGTGCGGCCAGTGCCTCCCGCAGCAGGTCCTCGAAGAGCAGGACCCGTGCCCCGGCGTGCTCCTCGCCCTTCCACGCCCCGAAGTCGAGGGCGCGGAGTTCCGCGTACGTCATCCCGGAGACGGCGCCCCGCCCGTCGGAGGTCCGCTCGACCCGCCGGTCGTGCACGCAGACCAGCTGGTGGTCCGCGGTGAGCCGTACGTCGCATTCGAGCGCGTCGGCCCCGTCCGCGACGGCCTGCCGGTACGCGGCCAGCGTGTGCTCGGGGTGCTCGTGGGAGGCCCCGCGGTGGGCGACCACGCGCGTCGCGCGGGCGGTGCGGGGGGAGGACGTGACAGCCATGCGGGAGATCCTTGCGAACCGGGATGAACGGGCGGGCGCGTGCCCGTGTCCCCGACGTTAACCGCAGGGCGGCGCCCGCCCGGACAGGTCGGCGCCGCCGCCGTGCCGCTACGGCTTCGGGCGCGGTGCTAGCGGGGCCGGGGTGACCTCGAACCCGGCCCGGGTCACCGCCTGCCCACCGAGCCGGCGTTCGGCCTGGTGACCACGGCGCTGACCGTCGCGGTCCTGCCGCCCGTGACCGGGCAGTCCACCTCAGCCTCGGACGTGCCGGTGACGTCGTGCTCGGGCGAGCAGTGGTACACGGTCACCTCGCCCCGGGCGTGGCGTCGGCATGCCGCTCTTCCCCTCGGGGTCCGGCATCGTGAACTCCCGGTGCGAGGTCTGCTGTTCGGTACGGGAACAGCCTCGCCGGGACCCCACCGGTGATCCGTCTGCCGACCGGCCGACAGGGAGGGAGCCTCTCCGCCGAACGGGGGAGGAGCCCGCGCCCGCGTCCGGCCCTTCGATGCGCTCCACCGGCCGATGCCGGATTCCTCGACCGTGACGGTGACACAGCGGTCCTCGTGGCCGGCCTCGCGCACGGGGAGGTACTCCCGGCGGTTGCGTGCCCGGAGCCGCTACCGGTCGCCGCCGTGCCTCCTGCGCAGGGCGCGCCCCCGGTGGGCGGCTCCCCCCGGGGACAGCGGGGCCACGGTGATCTGGCCCCGCTCCGGGGACTTCCCCTGCCGGCCGGCCGGGGCCCGCGTTACAGGCCCGGGCCGCGTACCGGGATGTGGGTGAACGTCGGTTCCGGGGCCGGGTTCTGGAAGAAGTCGTTGCCCTTGTCGTCCACGACGATGAAGGCCGGGAAGTTCTCGACCTCGATCTTCCAGACCGCCTCCATGCCGAGCTCCTCGTACTCCAGGACCTCGACCTTCTTGATGCAGTCCTGGGCGAGCCGCGCCGCCGGGCCGCCGATCGAGCCCAGGTAGAAGCCGCCGTGCGTGCCGCACGCGTTCGTCACCTGCTGCGAGCGGTTGCCCTTGGCCAGCATGACCTTGGAGCCGCCCGCCGCCTGGAACTGCTCGACGTAGCTGTCCATGCGCCCGGCCGTGGTCGGGCCGAAGGAACCGGAGGCGTAGCCCTCGGGGGTCTTCGCGGGGCCGGCGTAGTAGACCGGGTGGTCCTTCAGGTACTGCGGCATCGGTGCGCCCGAGTCCAGCAGTTCCTTGATCTTGGCGTGCGCGATGTCGCGCGCCACGACCAGCGGACCGGTCAGGGACAGGCGGGTCTTCACCGGGTGCTTGGTGAGGGTCGCCAGGATGTCGTCCATCGGCTGGTTCAGGTCGATGGAGACCACGTCGGCGGAGTCGTTCAGGTGCTCGTCGGTGGTGTCCGGCAGGAATCGCGCCGGGTCCGTCTCCAGCTGCTCCAGGAAGACGCCCTCGGCGGTGATCTTCGCGGTCGCCTGGCGGTCGGCCGAGCAGGACACGGCGATCGCGACGGGCAGCGAGGCGCCGTGGCGAGGGAGGCGGACGACGCGGACGTCGTGGCAGAAGTACTTGCCGCCGAACTGCGCGCCGATGCCGATCTTCTGCGTGAGTTCGAAGACCTGCTGCTCCAGCGCCTCGTCGCGGAAGCCGTGGCCCAGCGGCGAGCCTTCGCGCGGCAGTTCGTCCAGGTAGTGCGCCGAGGCGTACTTCGCGGTCTTGAGCGCGTGCTCGGCGGAGGTGCCGCCGACGACGATCGCCAGGTGGTAGGGCGGGCAGGCCGCCGTACCGAGCGAGCGGATCTTCTCCTCCAGGAACTTCATCATGGAGGCCTCGTTGAGGACCGCCTTCGTCTCCTGGTAGAGGAAGGACTTGTTGGCCGAGCCGCCGCCCTTGGCCATGAAGAGGAACTTGTACGCGCCGCCGTCGGTCGCGTACAGCTCGATCTGCGCGGGCAGGTTCGAGCCGGTGTTCTTCTCCTCCCACATGGTGATCGGGGCCATCTGCGAGTAGCGCAGGTTCAGCCGCGTGTAGGCGTCGTAGATGCCGCGCGAGAGGGCCGCCTCGTCGCCGCCTTCGGTGAGCACGTTCTGGCCGCGCTTGCCCATCACGATGGCCGTGCCGGTGTCCTGGCACATCGGGAGCACGCCGGCCGCCGCGATGTTCGCGTTCTTCAGCAGGTCCAGGGCCACGAACTTGTCGTTCGAGGAGGCCTCGGGGTCGTCGATGATGCGGCGCAGCTGCGCGAGGTGTGCCGGGCGCAGGAAGTGCTGGATGTCGTGGACGGCCTCTTCGGCGAGCTTGCGCAGCGCCTCCGGCTCGACCTTGAGGAACGTACGGCCGTCCGCCTCGAAGGTGGACACGCCCTCGGCGGTCACCAGCCGGTACGGGGTGGTGTCCTCGCCCAGGGGCAGCAGGTCGGTGTACGCAAACTCTGGCATGACGGCAGTCATTCCTCACTCGGCAGACAGCACTGACGACCAATTGGCAGCGCAGTCCACCAGCGTAGGACCTCCCGACGGGGCCGTGTCTGTGAGGTAAGGCTCATTCGGCAGTATCGCGATCTATCGTGTCTCGCTATGCTGGTGGCGTGGACCTGGAAAAGCACCCCGCCGCCCCTGCCCCCGCCGAGCTGCGCGCCTCCGACGCCGACCGGGACCGGATCGCGGAGATCCTGGCCGACGCCCTCGCCGAAGGCCGGCTGGACGCGGACGAGCACTCCGAGCGCCTCGACTCGCTCTACGCCGTCAAGACGGTGGGCGAACTGGAGGTGCTCGTACGGGATCTGCCCGTGCCCGGCACGGACCACACCCCCGCGGCCCACCCGGTGCCCGCCGCGGCCGCCCCGGCCGCCACCGAGACCGTCGTGGCGGTGTGCAGCAGCTCCGCCCGCAGGGGCCGCTGGCGGCCCGGCCCGCACACCCGGGCGGTCTCGGTCATGGGCGACATCACCATCGACCTGACCGAGGCGGTCTTCGCCCAGCAGGTCACCGAGATCAACGTGGTCAGCGTGCTCGGGAACGTCGAGATCCTGGTCCCGGAGAACGTCGCCCTGCGCGGATACGGCAGCGGCTTCCTCGGCAATTTCGAGGTGCGCGGCCAGGGCCGCGCGGAGACCGACCCGCAGGCGCCCGTCGTGATCGTCCGCGGCTTCTCCCTGCTCGGCAACATCGAGGCGCGGCCCAAGCTCGGCGCCCGCCTGGTGGACCTGGCGCGCAAGCTGCGCAAGCGGACGGACGGCTGACCCGGGGCACGGCGTGGTCCGTCCGCTGAGGGGGTGCGCGGGCGTCGCGTTTCGGACGATCCTCCGGCCCTCGGCGGCACCCAGTGCATAGGGGCGCGCACAGCGGGTAGGGACAGGTGCATCGTCTCTCGCTCGCGTATCCGTCGTCAGGAGTAGACCGTGCCGCATCCGCCGCATCAGTCCCTGCAGGTTGCCGCCGTCCAGAGCTTCCAGGGGCGCCAGGCCGCCGTGCCGAAGCCGCGGGTGCCGGCCAGGGTGGAGGACGGCCCGTGGCACGCGGAGGCGGTGTGCCGCCGCGACGAGGCGGGACTCTTCTTCGCCCCCTCCAAGGAGCCGACCGCGGCCCGGCTGTCCCGCGAGGAGGCCGCCAAGCGCGTCTGCGCCCGCTGCCCCGTGATGGTCGCCTGCCGTGAGCACGCCCTGCTCCAGCCCGAGCCGTACGGGGTCTGGGGCGGGCTGACGGCCGCCGAGCGCCGTGTGGTCCTGGCGCGGATGCGCCGCCGGGCTGCGGAGCTGCGCCAGACGCCCGGCGCCGGACCGATCGCCGCCGCGGGCTGAGCCCGCACCCCCGCCCGTACCCCGCCCGCATCTCCCGACCCCTGATCCCCGTACGCCCGCACGCCGTACCAGCCGTGCCCGGACCTCCGGGCGCGGGTGCGCGAGAGGGGCGGTCCCCCGCACGGGGCCGCCCCTCTCGCGTGCGGCGCCGACTGGGGCGCCGCCCGTTCCTACTGCGCGCGGTCGAAGTCGATCGCGCTGTACGCGCGCAGCTTCGACAGGCGGTGCGTGGAGTCGATCTGCCGGATCGTGCCCGACTTCGAGCGCATGACCAGCGAGGACGTGGTCGCGGTCTCCGAGCGGTAGTGGACGCCGCGCAGCAGCTCGCCGTCCGTGATGCCGGTGGCGACGAAGAAGACGTTCTCGCCGGACACCAGGTCGTTGGTGTGCAGGACCCGGTCCAGGTCGTGGCCCGCGTCGATGGCCTTCTGGCGCTCGGCCTCGTCCTTCGGCCACAGCTTGCCCTGGATGGTGCCGCCGAGGCACTTGATGGCGCAGGCCGAGATGATGCCCTCGGGGGTGCCGCCGATGCCGAGGAGCAGGTCCACGCCGGTGCCCTCGCGCACCGCCATGACCGAGCCCGCGACGTCGCCGTCCGAGATGAACTTGATCCGCGCGCCGGTCTCGCGGATCTCCTTGACGATGCCCTCGTGCCGCGGGCGGTCGAGGATGACCACGGTGACGTCTTCGACGGCCATGTTCTTGGCCTTGGCGACCCGGCGGATGTTCACCGAGACGGGGGCGTTGATGTCGACGAAGTCGGCGGCCTCCGGGCCGGTGACCAGCTTCTCCATGTAGAAGACCGCGGACGGGTCGAACATGGTGCCGCGGTCGGCGGCGGCCAGGACGGCGATCGCGTTCGGCATGCCCTTGGCGTTCAGGGTGGTGCCGTCGATCGGGTCCACGGCGATGTCGACCTCGGCGCCGGTGCCGTCGCCGACCCGCTCGCCGTTGAACAGCATCGGGGCTTCGTCCTTCTCGCCCTCGCCGATGACGACGACGCCGTTCATCGAGACGGTGGAGATCAGGGTCCGCATCGCGTTGACCGCGGCGCCGTCGGCGCCGAGCTTGTCGCCGCGCCCGACCCACCGGCCCGCGGCCATGGCGGCGGCCTCGGTCACTCGGACGAGTTCCAGGGCGAGATTGCGGTCGGGGGCCTCCGGAGAGACTTCGAGCTGGGGCGGCAGGTTGTGCTCGGTCATCGGAGCGCACCTTTCTGTACGACGACGGCCGGGATGTGAGGGTGCTGGAACTCTATCGGTAGGTCGACATATTGAGCAGAGCGGGTCACGTATGAGCGGAATATCGGTCAGCGGTTTGGCCTGAGCGGACATCTTGCCCTCGTCCGGGCGGGCTGCCGGGGGGACCCCGGCGGTGATCGCTCCCGGTGATGCGGGACGATGGTGCCGTGGCGAACATGAGGGGCAAGCAGACGGTTCTGGACATGATCCGCTCGCTGGCGGTGATCGGGCTCGTCGTGGCGGGTATCTACATCTTCATCCCGCACGACGAGAAGGCCGACCCGACGCGTCCGGTCGACTACCGGGTGGAGTCGAGCACGGCCCGGCGCGCGGCGCCGTATCCCGTCGCCGTGCCCGTGGGGCTCGCGCCGGAGTGGCGGGCGACCTCGGTCTCGTACGACCGCAAGGACGCCGACGGCTGGCACCTGGGCTTCCTCGACCCGGAGAAGGAGTACGCCGCGGTGGAGCAGTCCAGCGACCCCTCGGCCAAGACCATCGCCAAGCTCACCCGCAAGGCGGAGGCCACCGGCCAGACGCAGCAGGTCGGCGACCGGACCTGGGAGCGCTGGGAGGGCGAGAAGTACGACGCCCTGGTGCGCCGGGAGCAGGGCTACGTCACGGTGGTCACCGGCACCGCACCCTTCGAGCAGCTCGGCGTGCTCGCGGCGTCCCTGGAGTTCAAGCAGGGCGCGTAGCGGCGGCGGTACGTACGCAGACGGAAGGCCGCGCACCCCGGTCCGGGGGTGCGCGGCCTTCCGTCTGCCCACGTACGGCCTCGCGCCGCCCGCCGGGCTCAGACGGTGGTGACGACCTGGTCGAAGGCCAGGCGCGGCGAGCGGTCGAACCAGGCGTCCTCGCCGGGCTTGCCGATGTTGACGACCATCAGCGGGGTGTGGTCGGCGTCCAGGAACTCCTTCTGGATGCCGGCGAAGTCGGCGCCGGTCATCGGGCCCGCGGCCAGGCCGGCGGCGCGGACGCCGACGATGAAGTAGGCGGCCTGCAGGGCGGCGTTCAGCTGTGCGGACTGCTCGCGGACCGGGCGCTCGGAGAAGAAGGCGTCCTTCGCCTGGGGGAAGTGCGGCAGCAGCGCCGGCAGTTCCTCGTGGAACTCGTTGTCCGCGGAGAGGATCGCGACCAGCGGAGCGGCGGCGGTCTTGGCCTGGTTGCCGGCGGCCATGTGCTGCACGAGGCGCTCGCGGGCCTCGGGGGACCGGACCAGGGTGATGCGCAGCGGGGTCGCGTTGAAGGCGGTGGGGCCGTACTTCACCAGCTCGTAGATGGCCTGGACCTGCTCCTCGGTCACCGGCTCGTCGGAGAACGAGTTGGCGGTGCGGGCCTCGCGGAACAGCAGGTCCTGGGTCGCGGAGTCAAGAACGAGAGACATCGGGAAAGCCTTCTTCCATGCGTGTGGTGAAGCGATGTCCCCGACTGTACGGCGAAAGTAGATGAATTTTCAACTAAATGGCCGGGGCGGGTGACCGGACTCACTCCCGGCCGCCCCGGCCGGGACACCCCGGCCCCGTCTCACCCCGGTACGGCCCGGCTCGTCCCCGGCCGCCCCGGCTCACTCCCGGCCGGACTCCGCCTCACCGTCACGGGCCGCCAGCGCCGAGTCCAGCCGGGCCCGGGCCCCCTCCAGCCAGTGCCGGCAGACCTTGGCCAGCTCCTCGCCGCGCTCCCAGAGCGCGAGGGAGTCCTCCAGGGAGGTACCGCCCGCCTCCAGCTTGCGGACCACCTCGATGAGCTCGTCCCTGGCCTGCTCGTACCCCAGCGCCGTATCCGTCTCAGCCATTCCCGTTTCCCACCTCATGTGTGCAGTGCGGCGAACATGTTGCGTGCGTGTACCGGCTTCCCGGCATCATCCGGAACCGTCGTCCCCGCCGCCGGAGGACTCCGCGGCCTCCTCGGCGCGGACCTCCACGGAGAAGGCGCCCTGCGCCACCCGTGCGTGCAGCACCTCGCCCGCCGCGACCTCCTCCGACGAGCGCACCACGTGCCCGTCGGCCCGCTGGAGCACCGCGTAACCCCGCTCCAGCGTCGCCGCGGGGGACAGCGCCACCACCCGGGCCAGGGTGTGCCTCAGCTCCGAATCCGCCCGGTCCAGAAGGTGCCCCAGTGTCCTGCGGCTGCGGGCCAGCAGCGCCTCCAGCTCGTCCTCCCGGGTCTCCACCATCCGCTGCGGATGGACGAAGACGGGCCGGCCGAGGGCGTGCGCGAGGCCCCGCTCCTCCCGGTCGAGCAGCCCGCGCACGGCACGCAGCCCCCGCTCGCGCAGCTGCCGTACGCGCTCCAGCTCCTCGCCGACGTCCGGGACCACCTTCTTCGCCGCGTCCGTGGGCGTCGAGGCGCGCAGGTCCGCGACCAGATCGAGCAGCGGGGAGTCCGGCTCGTGGCCGATGGCCGAGACCACCGGGGTGCGGGCCGCGGCGACGGCCCGTACGACCTCCTCGTCGGAGAACGGCAGCAGGTCCTCCACGCTGCCGCCGCCGCGCGCCACGATGATCACGTCGACCTCGTCCAGCGCGTCGAGCTCCTTGACCGCCTGGATCACCTGGGGCACCGCGTGGACGCCCTGGACGGCCACGTTGCGCACCTCGAAGCGGACCGCCGGCCAGCGGCGCCGGGCGTTCTCCAGCACGTCGCGCTCGGCCGCCGAGGCCCGGCCGACCACCAGGCCCACCAGCTGCGGCAGGAAGGGCAGCGGCTTCTTGCGGTCCAGCGCGAACAGCCCCTCCGACGCGAGGGACCGTTTCAGCCGCTCCAGCCGGGCCAGCAGCTCACCGATGCCGACGGGCCGTATCTCCGTGGCCCGCAGGGACAGCTGTCCGCGCGGCGCGTACCACTCCGGCTTCGCCAGTACGACGACGCGCGCGCCCTCCGACACCGCGTCCGCGACCTCGTCGTAGACCTGGCGGAAGCAGGTCACGCTGACCGAGATGTCGTGCGACGGATCGCGCAGGGTCAGGAAGACCACCCCCGCCCCCGGCCGCCGCGAGAGCTGGGTGATCTGCCCCTCCACCCACACCTGACCGAGGCGCTCGATCCAGCCCCCGATGAGCCGGGACACCTGGCCAACCGGCAGCGGCGCCTCGGCCGACGTATTCAGACCCATGCACGCAGGCTAACCGGCCCGGCTGACAGCGTCTCAGGCTCCGGCCCCGGTGTCGGGCCCGCGCAGCCGCGCCGGAACCCCTCCGGGGCCGCCCGCCGGGCCCTCCCCGGACGCCCCGCCGGACCTCTCGCCGGGGCCGCGCCGCCCGCGCTGGGCGAAGAGCACCCCCAGTCCCGCCGCCAGCCAGACGGCCCCCACCAGCTGTGCCTCCCACGAGGCCCCGACGATCACCGCGAGCGTCACCGCCGCACCCAGCACCGGCACCACCAGGTGCTTCCACCAGGTGGGCGCGCCCTCCCGCCGCTGCACCACGAACCAGCCCACCACCGAGGCGTGCAGCAGGGTGAAGGCCACCAGCGCCCCGACGTCCACCACCGACACCAGGTGCCCCAGCCCGTCGTCGCGCCGCGCCGCCCACACCGCCGCGACCAGCGTGATCGCGGCCGCCACCAGCAGTGCGGGCCGCGGGGTCCCGGCCGAGGTGCGCGCCAGTACCCGCGGCAGCCGCCGCTCCCGGGCCATCGCGAACAGCAGCCGCCCGGCCGCGGCCTGTCCGGCCAGCGCCGCGAACGCCGCCCCGACGGCCTTGCTCACCGCGACCAGGTCGTGCATCCAGGCGCCGACCGAGGACTCCACCGCGGTGTAGAAGGCCGGCCCCTGCTGCGCCGGATCCGCGGCCAGCTCCGCTGCCGACACGGGCATGAGCAGCGCGGCCAGGTAGCTCTGGGCCACGAACAGCAGCCCGGCCAGCGCCAGGCAGGACAGCACCGCCCGGGCCACCCGCTCCGAGCCCCCCGTCACCTCCTCCGCGAAGGAGGCGATCGCGTCGAAGCCGAGGTAGGACAGGACCGCGACGGACACCGCGCCGAGCACGGCCGCCACCGAGAAGCCGAGCGAACCGTCCCCGGTCAGCGGCGAGAGCCAGCCGCGCCGCGGCCCGTCCTGGACCAGTACGGTCACCGCGGCGGCCACGAAGACCAGCAGGACCAGGATCTCCATCACCAGCACGGCGAAGCCCACCCGCGCGGCCGCCCGTACGCCCCACAGGTTCAGCAGGGTCGTGACCACCACGGCCAGGGCCGTCCAGACCCACCGGGAGACCTCCGGGACCAGGGCGTTCATGGCGATCCCCGAGAAGAGGTACGCCACCGCCGGGATCAGCAGGTAGTCGAGCATCGCCATCCACCCGGCGATCAGCCCCGGCGCCTCGCCGAGGCCCTTGCGGGCGTAGGTGAAGACCGAGCCGGCCTGCGGGGCGACCCGCACCATCTGCGCGTACGAGAAGGCCGTGAAGGCCATCGCCACGGTCGCGGCCAGGTACACGAGGGCGACGGCGCCGTGCGAGAGGGCGTCCAGGGTCCCGAAGACCCCCACCGGGGCCATGGGCGCGATGAAGAGCAGTCCGTAGACCACCAGGTCACGGAAGCCGAGGCTCCGGCGCAGCGCGGAGGGCGCCGCCTTGCCGGAATCCGTAGCGGACGCCATCCGTCCTCCGGGGGACAGTCGGGACAGGGTTTCGGGCCAGTGTGTGCCGTACGGGGGACGTAGGGCCTGCTGGAGACCCCCGTACGATGGAGCACATGACTGCTTCCGCCCCTGCTGCCGCTACTCGCCGTGTCCTGCTCGCCGCGCCCCGCGGCTACTGCGCGGGCGTGGACCGTGCCGTGATCGCCGTCGAGAAGGCGCTCGAGCAGTACGGTGCGCCGGTCTACGTGCGCCACGAGATCGTGCACAACAAGTACGTCGTCCAGACCCTGGAGAAGAAGGGCGCCGTCTTCGTCGAGCGGACGGAGGAGGTCCCCGAGGGCTCCATCGTGATGTTCTCCGCGCACGGCGTGGCGCCGGTGGTCCACGAGGAGGCGGCGCGCGGCAAGCTCGCGACGATCGACGCGACCTGCCCGCTGGTCACCAAGGTGCACAAGGAAGCCATCCGCTACGCGAACGAGGACTTCGACATCCTCCTCATCGGCCACGAGGGCCACGAGGAGGTCATCGGCACCTCCGGCGAGGCCCCGGACCACATCACCATCGTGGACGGCCCCGACGACGTGGCGAACGTCGAGGTGCGCGACGAGTCCAAGGTCGTCTGGCTCTCCCAGACCACCCTCTCCGTCGACGAGACGATGGAGACGGTCGACGCGCTGAAGACGAAGTTCCCGCTGCTGGTCTCCCCGCCGAGCGACGACATCTGCTACGCCACCTCGAACCGGCAGGCCGCGGTGAAGGTCATGGGAGCCGACTCCGACCTGGTCATCGTCGTCGGGTCGAAGAACTCCTCGAACTCCATCCGCCTCGTCGAGGTCGCCCTCGACGCGGGCGCGCGCGCCGCCCACCTGGTCGACTTCGCGAGCGAGATCGACGAGGCCTGGCTGGAGGGCGTCACCACCGTCGGCCTGACCTCGGGAGCCTCCGTGCCGGAGGTGCTGGTCGAGGAGGTCCTGGAGTGGCTGGCGGAGCGCGGCTACGCCGACGTGGAGCTGGTCAAGACCGCCGAGGAGTCCATCGTCTTCTCGCTGCCGAAGGAGCTCCGCCGGGACCTGCGTGCCGAGGCCGCGGAACTGGTCGCCGATAAGTAACTCGTTTCGTACCGTATGTCCATGGAGATCTTCGGTGTGGACATCGGCGGTTCAGGGATCAAGGGCGCTCCCGTGGACCTGGAGCGCGGCGACCTGGCGCAGGAACGCCACAAAGTACTGACACCACAGCCGGCCACCCCCGACGGGGTGGCCGGCTGCGTCGTCGAGGTGGTGCGGAACTTCGACTGGGACGGCCCGGTCGGAGTCACCTTCCCCGGGGTGGTCACCGGCGGCACCACGCGTACGGCGGCCAACATGGACAAGGCGTGGATCGGCGTGGACACGGCCGCGCTGCTCTCGCGCCATCTGGACGGGCAGCCCGTCACGGTCCTCAACGACGCGGACGCCGCGGGCGTCGCGGAGATGACGTACGGGGCCGGGCGCGGGCGGGCCGGCACGGTCATCCTGCTCACCCTGGGCACGGGCATCGGGTCAGCCCTGTTCACGGACGGGCACCTGGTCCCCAACACGGAGCTGGGCCACCTGGAGCTGAACGGCCACGACGCGGAGACGCGGGCCTCCGTCAAGGCCAAGGAGGACGGGGAGCTCACCTGGGAGCGCTGGGCGCACCGGGTGCACAAGTACCTCGCCCACGTGGAGATGCTCTTCTCCCCGGACCTCTTCATCATCGGCGGCGGCGTCAGCCGCAAACCGGAGAAGTTCCTCCCGCTGATCCAGGGCATCCGGGCCGAGATCGTCCCGGCGGAGCTGCAGAACAACGCGGGCATCGTGGGAGCGGCGATGGCGGCGCGGAACAGCCTGCCGCACTAGCGCTCCCGGCGCGGATCAGGAGGCCGAGGCGGTCCTGCGGGGCTGCCGGCGCCTGCTGATCAGCGCGGCCTTGCGTACGACGACGATCAGCGCGGCGACCAGCGTGCCCGCGTACAGCCAGCCGGCGTGCAGGGACAGGGCCGACACCAGGCCCATCAGCTGCCCGCCGAAGCCGCCGGAGCCGCCGGAGATCGGCCACACTCCGGCGGCGAAGGCGATGGGCACGCTGATCGGCGCGGTGACCAGGTCGGCGGGCCGGATCCAGAGCGCGGTGGCGGCGGCGACGGGCACGAAGAGCAGCCCGTAGACGAAGAGCGAGGCCCCGAAGAGCAGCCAGGCGATCCCGGCCGCCACCACCATGGCGGCGCACGCGAACAGTCCGCCGCCCAGACCCGTCAGCCGGGGCCGGGGCGGCCGGCGCGCGACCGCGGGCCGGGGCCCGCCCTGGACCGGCACGGGCACGGCGGCGTCCGTCCGCCCCCGGCGCTGCACCGGAGGTCGCCGGGGGTGAGGGGCCGGTCGCGTCCTGTATTGCTCCACCTCTCCAAAGTAGGCGGGGGGAGCGCCGGATCCGGGTGCGGACACGCGTACATCCACCGCCACTCATCGGAAAGTAAACTGTCCGACGGCCCACCTCCGGGCCGCCGCCCCCTCCAGCTACGGGAAGTCGCCAACGTGTCGCTCACGATCGGAATCGTCGGCCTGCCGAATGTCGGCAAGTCGACCCTGTTCAACGCCCTGACCAAGAACGACGTGCTGGCGGCCAACTACCCGTTCGCCACCATCGAGCCGAACGTCGGCGTCGTCGGCGTCCCGGACCCCCGCCTCGCGGTCCTCGCGGGAATCTTCAGCTCGCAGAAGGTCCTCCCGGCCACCGTCGACTTCGTCGACATCGCCGGCATCGTGCGCGGCGCGTCGGAGGGCGAGGGCCTCGGCAACAAGTTCCTCGCGAACATCCGCGAGTCGGACGCGATCTGCCAGGTCATCCGTGCCTTCAAGGACGAGAACGTCGTGCACGTCGACGGCAAGGTCTCGCCGAAGGACGACATCGAGACCATCAACACCGAGCTGATCCTCGCCGACCTCCAGTCGATCGAGAAGGCGGTGCCGCGCCTGACGAAGGAGTCCCGCCTCCAGAAGGAGAAGGTCGCCGTCCTCGCGGCGGTCGTCGAGGCCCAGAAGATCCTCGAAGCCGGGGACACGCTCTTCTCGAAGGGCATCACCAAGGGCACGGAGCAGGGCGACCTCCTCCACGAGCTGCACCTGCTGACCACGAAGCCCTTCCTCTACGTCTTCAACGTGGACGAGGACGAGCTGACGGACGACGCCTTCAAGGCCGAGCAGTCGGCGCTGGTCGCCCCGGCCGAGGCGATCTTCCTGAACGCGAAGCTGGAGCAGGACCTCTCCGAGCTGGACGACGACGAGGCCCTCGAACTCCTCCAGTCGGTCGGCCAGGAGGAGCCCGGCCTGGCCACCCTCGGCCGCGTCGGCTTCGCGACCCTGGGCCTCCAGACCTACCTGACGGCAGGCCCGAAGGAGACCCGCGCCTGGACCATCAAGCAGGGCGCGACGGCGCCCGAGGCGGCCGGCGTCATCCACACCGACTTCCAGCGCGGCTTCATCAAGGCCGAGGTCATCTCCTTCGCCGACCTGGTCGAGTGCGGCTCGGTGACGGAGGCCCGCGCGAAGGGCAAGGCCCGCATGGAGGGCAAGGACTACGTCATGCAGGACGGCGACGTGGTCGAGTTCCGCTTCAACGTGTAGTTCCTTCGTTACTGCACGTGAGATAATTTCGTCAAACGGGCAGGTCAGAAGGGGTCGGACTCTGGTGAGTCCGACCCCTTCTGCATTCCCGTGCTGACTTGGTGCTGACTTTTCAGCTGCTTCGGGGCGGCGTGAGCTTGTCGAGGTCCAGGCTGACCGCGAAGGGTACGGGGCGCTGGAGGGTGCCACGGAAGATCCCGGCGGGCGCGTATGCGCCGGTGGGTTCGTCGAGCTCGTAGACGTGGACGACGGGTGCACCTCCCTCGTCCTCGATGCACCAGTAGTGCGGGATGCCGGCCTCCGCGTATTTGCGGAGCTTCACTGTGCGATCGCGATGGGCGGACTCGGGCGATACCGCCTCCACGACGAGCTTCACGTCCTCCGGGGCGTACCAGGTGCGGTCGGGGTCATAGGGCAGGTCTGTCAGCAGGAGGTCCGGCTCGGGGCGGTTGCGGGCATCCAGGCGGATCGTCATTTCGCGCTCGACCTCGAAGCCGGCCGGTGCCTGCGCCATGAGCGTGGTGGTCAGGGCGGTGACGAGGCGGCCATGCCAGGACCGCTGGGGGGACATCATGAAGACGAGAGCTCCGTCGATCAGCTCGGTGTGGCGGGGTGCCTCGGGGAGGCGGTCGAGGTCCTCCGCGAACCAGCCTTCCGCGCGCGGCGGGCGCATCCAGTCGGGCAGTGCGGTCATGGCTTCACGGTAGCGGCCCGCAGCGCAAGCTGGAGAGCCGACGATCCCGGCCGGAGGGTTCTCGGCAATGGGCCGCGCCATAACCGGCCACCCATCCAGCAGCCGGCCATGAGCGACTCGTCGGTCCAGATCGCCACGGTGGTCATCTCCGTGGCGGCTCTCCTCTTTTCGACGACGGCCGCGTTCTGGGCTCTCGTCTACAACCGACGTCAGGCGAGAGCGGTCGCGCAAGCCGACGCCCTCACGGAGAAGGCGCAACGCGAGCAGGCGGAGCCGTACGTCATCGTCGACATCAGGCCTCGTGTCCCTGGGTCATCGCTGCTCGTGCTGGCTGTCGAGACCGAATCGACGGAGTGGAGCGCGCACCAGATCGCCAACCATCTCAAGAGAAGTGCGGATGCGCAGGAGGGGCAGTCGCGCTCCGTCGAAGCGCTGAGTCGTCAGATTTAAGAGGGCACTGGAACGTCAGAACCCGGAACACGGGCCGGACATTGAGGGCGCTGGCTCAGTGGAGTCCGCCGTCCAGCAGATCCCCATGAGCCGCTGGGCGAAGGCGGTGCTCCCGCACGATGGAGCCCGCCCAGAATCACGTTTGCGCAGGTCAAAGCTCTACGCGACACGTTCCGCTTCAACGTGTGAGCGGATGAGGTGACACCACGTCGCTGACGTGGCAAACATGCAGGTCAGGAGGGGGGCGGGCTCAGTCGAGTCCGACCCCTCCGTCATCACCGTGCTGGATGGGTGCTGGATATTCTGACGTGGGGTCAGCGGCAATCAGGTCTCGTAAACGGTGGACCGGTGTCCCACGTGAACGACCCAGACCACCAACTCTCCGTTGTCGATCGTGTAGACGACGCGATGGTCGCCGACGCGCAGACGGCGTCGCTCGGGCTGGGACACGAGTGCGGTGGTGTTGAAGCCGAGGGGGTCGGTCTCCAGCTCGGTCAGCTTGGCCAGGATGCGCAGTGCCGTGTCGCGAGGGATCTTCCGAAGCTCGGCCTGCGCCTCGGGGCGGAAGACGTTTCGGTACTCACTCACCGCGCGCCAGCGTCTCCCTCATGATGTCCTCGATCGGGATGCCGGGCGCGGGATTCGCCATACGCTCGTCGATGATCCGGTTGATCTCGCGCTCTTCCCATTCCTGGTACTTGCGCAGGACCTCGATGGAGACGACGGCGGCGACTTCCTTGCCGCGGCGTGTGATCACCGTGGGTACGTCGTCGCGGTCCGCGCGCTCCACGACTTCCGCCAGATGGGCGCGCACATCACGGATGGACTCTATGGGCAGCGGCTGCGTCATGCGCACAAGCGTACCGAGTGTCCCAGATGTACACCATGCGCTGCGGGTCTCTGGCGCTCTATCGCTCGTGCTGGATGTGCTGGATGGATTCGCACCCTGCTGGATCGGTGCTGGATGGATCACCGAGAACCGCATTATCACAGGTGAGAGCGTTGTGCCTGACGTTCCGCTTCAACGTCTAGTCGTCTCCAGGCCGACCCCGAAGGGCACCGGGCGCCGGAGGGTGCCCCGGAAGATCCCGGCGGGCGCGTAGGCGCCGGTGGGTTCATCGAGCTCGGGGCGGTTGCGGGCGTCGAGGCGGATCGTCATCTCGCGCTCGACCGCGAGGCCGGCCGGCGCCTGTGCCCGGGTCATGGCTCAACGGCAGGGGCAGCGGCTCCGGCGGGGGAGCCGGTCCGCGGAGGGCGCGGACGGGTGGCGGTGCCTGAGATTCCCTTCATGTTTTTGCGCGGTTTCGGAACTGTGCGGCGCATTCGTACATCAGGACTAAGGGATGCCCAGCCGTTCTGCCCACAGGGCAGTCATGACCGTTCGGAGCGAAGTTCGTGCACCAGTACCCGCAGCGCCCGGGGCCCGAGGGCCAGCCGTCGTACGAGGAGCCGTACCAGCGGTCCGAGGACCGGCGCGGCGATCAGTACGGCGACCGGTACGGGGAGTCGTACGGCGATCAGTACGGGGAGCAGTACGCCGGCCGGTCCGGCGGGCAGTACGCCGGCCGGACCGCCGACCAGTCGGGCGACCGGTACGCCGGCCAGTCGGGCGACCCGTACGGCCGCCCGTACGGCGAGCAGCCCCCGGGGCAGCCCCCCGTCCCGCCCCGGCAGGACGACCCCGAGTCCCCGCGGCCCGGGCGCTCCCGGCGCGGGATGTGGATCGGTGCGGTGGTGGCCCTCGCGCTCGTCGCGGGCGGCGGCGGGTTCGCCGCCTGGAAGCTCGACTGGTTCTCCGGCAACGGCGAGGCCGTGAGCTTCGGCAAGACCGCCCCGCCCGCGGCCCCGGAGCCGAAGGCCTCCGGCGGGGCTGCGCCCAAGCCCTCCGGCGACCCGGACGTGCTCATGCCGTCCGGCCCGAAGTCCGACTTCAAGCAGACCACCAAGCTCGACGACGGCACGATCATCGCCAAGACCCGCCTCGCCGGGGCGAAGTCCGGCTTCGAGGGCGACGTGTGGGTGTGGGCGCCCAAGGAGTACGACGACCCGAAGTACGCCAAGAGCGCCTTCCCGGTGCTCATCGCGCTCCCCGGCGGCAACGGCTTCCCGGCCAACTACTGGTCCGACCGCAGCCTCGGCCTCCAGAAGGCGATCAGCGAGGGGGTCCAGGCCGGTACCAGCCTGCCCTTCATCGTGATCATGCCGGTGCTCAACCCGGACAACAAGTTCTACTACGACGGGTCCGACATACCGGGCCAGGCCAAGATGGGCACCTGGATCGCCGAGGACGTCCCGGACTTCACCCGCGCCAACTTCCGTACGTACAAGTCCCGTGACGGCTGGGCCTTCATGGGCTCCTCCTCCGGCGCCTTCGTCGGGATGAAGACCGTCCTGCAGCACCCGGACAAGTTCAAGGCCGTGATCGCCAGCGGCGGCGAGATCGTCCCCGACTCCCCGCTCTGGAAGGGCCACCAGGCGGAGATGGACGCGAACAACCCCGAGAAGCTCGCCAAGAAGCTCATCGACAGCAACGGTCCCGAGGTCTACATCAACTTCCAGATAGGCACCAAGGAGACCGGGAAGGAGCGGATGACGAAGTTCCAGCAGCAGTACGGCAAGGGACCCGTCAAGATGACCATCCGCGACATCCAGAACGGCGAGCACAACGGCTGGCACTACGTCCGGGGCATGAAGGAAGGCTCCCTGGAGTGGATCAGCAAGGTGCTCAAGGCCCCGAAGCCCGCGACGGGCTGACGGGACCCCGCCCGCACCCGCGCGACCCGGGCCCGCGCGGCCCCGCACCCGCGCGGACCCGCACGGCGGCGTGGCGCGCGCCACGCCACACCCGTCCCAGGCAACCCATCGGGTCGTTCACACCTCTGTACAGGTTGTAAGGGGGACCAGTCGGTCCGGCCCGCGCTCCGAGGTGGGCGCCGGAGAAGGAACGGGACAATTCCGTGCAGCATGACCAGCAAGGCGACGGCGGCTCCGCGACCGGGGGCAGCCGTCGCCCCAAGCGCCTGCGCCTCATTCTGATCAGCGGTGGGCTCGCGCTCACCCTCGCCGCCGGCGGCGGCGCGGTCGCCTACAAGTACGGCTTCTTCTCCGACATAGGGGATCCGGTCTCCTTCGGGAAGGTCCAGCAGACGAAAGCCGCCAAGGCCTCCGACGCCCGGCCCGGCGTGCGCATGCCCACCGGCCCGGCCGCCGAGTTCGTCCGCACCCACCGGATGCCGGACGGCACGCAGATCGGCAGGACCACCCTCAAGGGCAAGAAGTCCGGCTTCACGGGTGACGTGTGGGTGTGGGTGCCGAAGGAGTACGACGAGCCGAGGTACGCCAAGAGCGCCTTCCCCGTCCTGATCTCCCTGCCCGGCGGCCGGGGCTATCCGACGAACTACTGGGGGACGGGTCCCGGCCTCGGTCTCCAGCAGGCCGTGAGCGACGGGGCGAAGGCCGGGACGAGCCTGCCGTTCGTCCTCGTCATGCCGGTCACCAACGCCGACACCCAGCACCACTTCGACGGCTCCGACATCCCCGGTCAGCCCAAGATGGGCACCTGGATGGCCGAGGACGTCCCGGATTTCGCGAAGGCCAATTTCCGGACCTTCACCTCCCGCGACGGCTGGGCCTTCATGGGCTCCTCCGCGGGCGGGTTCAACGGCTTCAAGCAGCTCCTGAAGTACCCCGACCGGTTCAAGGCGGCCATCGCGAGCGGCACGGACATCGTCCCCGACTCCCCGCTGTGGCAGGGGAACACGCAGGCCATGGACGCGGACAACCCGGAGAAGCTGGCCGAGAAGCTGATCAGGAAGGGTGGTCCGGAGGTCTACATCAACTTCCAGATCGGCACCGCGGAGACCGGCCGCGAGAAGGCCGAGCAGTTCATGAAGGACTACGGCAAGGGTCCCGTGCACACCCGGCTCCAGGTGATCCAGGATGGTGAGCACAACGGAAAGTCGTACGTACGCGGCATGAGGGAGGGCTCCCTGGAGTGGATCAGCAAGGTGATGTCCGGACCGACCCCCGACCCCGGCGTGCAGTGAGCCCGGTGGTGAAGGGGGCGTCGGCCGCAGCCGTCGCCGGGGTCGCGGCGGTCTTCGCCCTCGTGGCCCTCAAGGCGCCGGCCGACCGGCCGGCGCAGCCCTTCCCCACCGTGGGCGTGCTCATGGCCGACGGGGAGCACTGGTGCACGGCGAGCGTGGTCGACAGCCCCCGGGGCAACGTCGTCGCCACCGCAGCGCACTGCGTGGCCCCGGCCGGTGAGGACGGGAAGCCGGGGGAGCTGGCCCACGACGGCCTGGCCATCGGCGAGCTCGCCTTCGCTCCCGCCTTCTCGGGGGAGGGCTCCGGCAGCCGGCCGCTGGGGGTCTGGAAGGTCCGCTCGGTCCACGTGGACGACCGCTGGACCAAGTGGGGCGAGGACACCGCCGACTTCGCCTTCCTCACGATCGAGCCCGACGGGGACGGGCGGAGCGTCCAGGAGGCGGTGGGCGGAGGCGCGGAGGTCCCGGAACCCGACTGGACCTCCGGCTACGAACGGGACGTGACGGTCGTCGGCTACCCGGAGTCCGAGCACAACCCGCAGAACAAGCCCGTCTCCTGCACGACGCAGACCAGCCACGACGAGGACGACCCCGCCTTGCTCTACATCAGCTGCGCGGGGTTCTGGACGGGCACCAGCGGCAGCCCCTGGGTCGCCGACCGGGGCGGCCCGGACCACCCGGGGCGGCTGATCGGGGTGCTGAGCGGCGGCGACACGGACGTGGACTCCACGGCCGCGCTCTTCGACGAGCGCGCCAAGGCGCTGTACGAGCGGGCCGCACGCGGCTGAGTGCCCGGGCCCGAGGATCCGTACCGGCCGGGGGCTACTTCTTGCGCTCCGTGCTGACGATCACGCCCACGGCCGCCACGACGATCGCCCCGCCGAGCGCGATGGGCCAGGTCAGGGCCTCGTCGAGGATGAGCCAGCCGAGCGCGACGGCCACGACCGGGTTGACGTAGGCGTACGTGGAGACCAGCGACAGCGGCGCCGCCTGGAGGAGCCACACGTACGCCGTGAAGCCCACCAGCGAGCCGAACAGCACCAGGTAGCCGAGGGCCAGCCAGGACGCGGTGGAGAAGGCCGCCGGGTCGAGCCCGTGGTGCTCGCCGCGCACCAGCCCGACGAGGACGGCGCCCGCGCCGCCCGCCAGCATCTGGTACGCGCTCCCGGTGAACGGGTTGCCCGGCAGGTTCAGCTTCGACGCGGAGAACGAGCCGAGCGACCACAGGACCGACGCCACCAGGACGAGCAGCACCCCCCACAGCCGCACCGCCCCGCTCACCCCCGGCAGGGTCAGCACCGCCAGCCCGGCGAGGCCCACCAGGACGCCGCCCACGGTGCGCAGCGGCGGGCGGTCCCCGCCGGCCGCCCGCAGCGCGACCATCCACAGCGGGACCGCGGCCACCAGCAGCGCGGCCAGGCCCGACGGCACCGAGGTCTCGGCGAGCACGACCAGGCCGTTGCCGCCGAGGACCAGCAGCAGGCCGACCAGTACCGCCGAGCCGGCCTGGGCCCGGGTGGCCCTGAGCGCGGCCGGCCCGTACCGCCAGGCGACCGCGGCGGCCAGCAGCAGGCCGGCGGCGAGGAAGCGGGCCCCGGCGGACAGGAACGGCGGCATGGTCTGCACGACGATCCGGATCCCGAGGTACGTCGAGCCCCAGACGACGTAGACGAGGACCAGGGCGGTCCAGACGGCGCCGGTGATCTTCCGTGGGGCGACGGGGGCGGTCACGCCCCCGGCCGGGGTTGATGTGCGCATGTCCGGGATCCTAGATGGTTGGCCTATGCAGGCTTCGGTGGAATACCTGGTGTCTCAGCCCTTGAGCAGCGCGTTCAGCTCGCCGTAGGGGAGGGATTCCGTGAGGGAGCCGTACGTGCCTCCGGAGAGCAGCTCCTCGGTGGCGCGGCGGACGACGGCGTACGCAGCCTCCGCGACCCACGAGCCGAGGCTGACGCGGGCGACGCCGAGCGCGCCCAGCTCCGCGACGGTGGGGGCGCCGGGGGCGGCGAGGACGTTCAGCGGGGCGTCGATGCCCTGGGCGAGTTCGGCGACGGTGGCCGGGTCGGTGACCCCGGGCACGAAGATCCCGGTGGCGCCCGCCCGGAGGTAGGCGGCGGCCCGGGCGAGGGTGTCGTCGAGCCGGGCGGAGGCCTCGCCGAGGCCGAAGAGGTACGTGTCGACGCGGGCGTTGATGTACAGCGGGACCCCGGCGGCCTCGGCGGCGGAGCGGGCCGCGGCCAGCCGCTCCGCGTGGTCGGCGGGGGCGCGGCGGCCGTCCTCGATGTTGATGCCGACCGCACCGGCGGCCAGCACCCCCGAGACCGTTTCGGCCACGGCGTCGGGCCCGGCGCCGAAGCCGCCCTCGATGTCGGCCGTGACCGGGACGGAGACGGCGGAGGCCACCCGGGAGACGAGGTCCAGGGCCCGGTCGCGGGCCAGCACGTCCCCGTCGGGAGCTCCGAGGGACCAGGCGACGCCCGCACTGGTGGTGGCGACGGCGGCAGCGCCGGCGGCTTCGACGAGGCGGGCGCCGGCGACGTCCCAGGCGTTGGCGAGGGCCAGGGGGCGCGCGGGGTCGTGCAGGGCGGCGAACGCCCGGGCCCGGCCGGCAGGATCAAGCTGTCGAGTCATGGCCCCAGTTGACCAGACGGCCCCGGACGAGGCTGGCGATTTTCCGACGCCAAGCCCCTGCCGGCCGCCTGCACCCACGGCCCGGCTCCGGCCCGGGCCGGCCCACTCCGGCCCGGCCCGGCCCAGCCAGCCCAGCCCAGCCCGGCCCGCCCCGGCGGCGCCCCGGCCCACCCAGCCCGGCCCGGCGCCCCGGCCCCACCCGGCCCGCTCCGGCCCGGCAGCGGTCCCGCCGGGCCCGGCCCGCCCCGGCGGCGGCCCCGGCCCGTCTCGGTCTCCCGGGCCGGCCGCAGGCGTTCGGGCCTACTGCGCGCCGCAGAGCGGCAGGACCGCAGTGCGCCCCTGCAGGGGGTCGTCGGGGGCGGTGGGTCCCACCGCGGCCCAGCAGGCCGCGGCCGTCGGCTCCACGAAGAGGCCGCGTCGGGCCAGGTCCGCCCGGGCCTCGCGCAGGCGGTCCTCCGACACGGTCAGGAAGGTCCCGCCGGACTTGCGCACCGCGGCCAGGATCTGGCGGGCGCGCGCCGGCGAGGGGATCGCGATCCCCTCGGCCAGGGTCGGGCGCTGCGCCACCGGCCCCGCCTCCTCCGCGCCCGCCGCGAAGGCCTCCGCGAGCGGCGCCACCGCCTCGGCCTGCACCGCGATCAGCGCGGGCGGCCGTACCCCGCGCCGGGCCAGCTCCTCCACGGCCAGCGCGGCCCCCAGCAGCAGGGTCCCGTTGCCCACCGGGACGACGAGGGCCTGCGGGAGCCGGCCGCCCAGCTCCTCCCACACCTCGTACACGTAGGTCTTGGTGCCGTGCAGGAAGTACGGGTTGAAGACGTGGCTAGCGTAGAAGACCCCCGGCCGGTCGGCGGCCCCCCGGGCCGCGTCCGCGGCGGCGTCCCGGCCGCCGGGTACCACCCGTACGGCCGCGCCGTGGTCCCGCAGCCGTCCGGTCTTGCGGTCCGAGGTGCCCTCGGGCACGAAAATTTCACAATTGAGCCCGGCTCGCGCGCAGTACGCCGCCACGGCCGTCCCGGCGTTGCCGCTGCTGTCCGCCACGACCCGTTCCGGGGCCAGCCGCCTCGCCAGCTCCGCGAGCATCACCGCCCCCCGGTCCTTGAAGGACAGGGTCGGCATCATGAAGTCGAGTTTGGCGTGAACCCGCTCCGCCAGCGGCACCAGTGGAGTGTGCCCCTCCGCCATCGACACCGCGAACGCCCCCGGCAGGGGCAGCGCGGGCGCGTACCGCCACAGGGAGTTCGGCCCGGCGGCCGGGTCCAGCGCGGTGGCCGGATCCGGAGTGAAATCGAGGTCCCAGGGGCCGCCGCAGACCGGGCAGCGCCAGGGGGCCGTCCGGACGTCTGCGCAGGTCCCGTCCTCCGGGCAGACGTATCCGGGCAGTGCATGCGTCATGTGCGGATCGCCTTTGCTCGATCATGGCCGCCGTATGGCACGGATGTTACGGCTGCGCGGTCCTCTTGTGGAGGCGGCATGGCTGGGTCAACCTTTCGGAAGCGACAGCCTGTTGGGCCATCTGCCTTGTCATGACCCCGCCAAAGTCATGCCCGGGAGGACCCTGCGGCTGCACGTAACCCCCCGCAACGCACCACCTATGAGGAGGACACCTCACATGTCCGTGATGCGTCACAACCGCCGGAAGATCGCCGGCATCAGCGCGACCGCCGTCGTGGCCCTCGCGCTCGGCGCGGCCGCCGCGCTACCCGCCTCCGCGGCCGACCAGGGAGCACTCGGCGTCATCGAGAACGCGGGCGCCGCAGGCTCCATCTCCGGCAGCTACATCGTGACCCTGAACGACTCCGCGCGCTCCACCGCCGACAGCGGCAAGGCCGTTGCCAAGCGGTACGGCGCGAAGATCGACCGGACCTACAGCGCGGCCCTCAACGGCTACTCCGTCGAGGTCTCCGAGGCCCAGGCCCGGAAGCTCGCCGCCGACCCGGCCGTGAAGTCGGTCGTGCAGAACCGGACCTTCACCGTCGACGCCACCCAGCCCAACCCGCCGTCCTGGGGCCTGGACCGCATCGACCAGCGCGCCCTGCCGCTGAACCAGAGCTACACCTATCCGGACAAGGCCGGTGAGGGCGTCACCGCCTACATCATCGACACCGGCGTCCGCAAGACGCACCAGGACTTCGGCGGCCGCGCCTCCGACGGCTACGACGCCATCGACAACGACAACACCGCCCAGGACGGCCACGGCCACGGCACCCACGTGGCCGGCACCGTCGGCGGCGGCGCGTACGGCGTGGCCAAGAAGGTCAAGATCGTCGGCGTCCGCGTCCTCAACAACCAGGGCTCGGGCACCACCGCCCAGGTCGTCGCCGGCATCGACTGGGTGACCCGGAACGCCGTCAAGCCGGCCGTGGCCAACATGTCGCTCGGCGGCGGTGCGGACTCCGCGCTCGACACCGCCGTCCGCAACTCCATAGCCTCCGGCATCACCTACGCCGTCGCGGCGGGCAACGAGTCGACGGACGCCTCCACGAAGTCCCCGGCGCGCGTCGCCGAGGCCATCACCGTCGGCGCCACCACCAACACCGACGCGAAGGCGAGCTACTCCAACTACGGCTCCATCCTGGACATCTTCGCGCCGGGCTCCTCCATCACCTCCACGTGGGGTACGGGCGACACCGCCACCAACACGATCTCCGGCACCTCGATGGCCTCGCCGCACGTCGCGGGCGCGGCCGCGGTCTACCTCTCGCAGAACCCGGGCAGCACCCCCGCCCAGATCTCCGCGGGCCTGGTCGCCGCCTCCACGCCGAACGTCGTGACCGGACCCGGCACCGGTTCCCCGAACCGCCTGCTCAACATCGGCGGCGGCGGCACCGTCCCGCCCGGCCCGCGCTTCGAGAACGCCGCGGACTACGCCATCAACGACAACTCCACCGTCGAGTCGCCGATCACCGTCAGCGGGGTCTCGGGCAACGCCCCGGCGGCGCTGAGCGTCCCGGTCGACATCAAGCACACGTACACCGGTGACCTCAAGGTCGACCTGGTCGCCCCCGACGGCACCGTCTACGTCCTGCACAACCGGGCCGGCGGCAGCACGGACAACATCATCCGGACCTTCACGGTCAACGCCTCCTCCGAGACGGCGAACGGTGTCTGGAAGCTCCGGGTGAACGACAACGCGAACGTCGACACCGGCAAGATCGACTCCTGGGCCCTGCAGTTCTGAGAACTGACCGTGGGGCGCTGAACCGGAGAGGCTGAACCGGCGGCGCCGAGCCAGGGCACCGCGTACGGCCGCGCGCACGGGACGGCGCACGGCAGCACCGCGTACGCCGCGATGAACAGGCGGGGGCGACCGGCATGCCGGTCGCCCCCGCTGCGTACTATTCGCGCATTCGTACGCTCCCTCTGTGTTGGAGTCCCCGCCCCGTGAGCATGCCGCCGAGTCCGCCCTCCGGACCGGGCCACCCCTGGCCGCCGCACTCCCCCCGGCCGGGGTGGGGGCCGCCACCGGACCACGGACGGCCGCCCGCGCTCAACGGCTTCGCGCTGGCCTCCCTGCTCGTCGGGCTGCTGTGCCTGCCGCCGCTCGGCATCGTGTTCGGGATCGTGGCCCTCGTCCAGATCGCGGGGAAGGGGGAGCGGGGCAAGGCGCTCGCGATCGTCGGACTGGTGGTCTCCGTGGTGACGACGGGGGCACTGGTCCTGACCGCGGACCGGGTCGCGACGGCGGTCCGCGACCGCTTCGACGCGGCCGGCCCCCACGAGGAGGTGGCCGGACGGTTCACGGACCTGGAGGACCTGCGGACGGGCGACTGCTTCAACGTCCCCGGCGGCAACCTGATGGGTGACCGGCCCCCGATGTACACCGTGGACTGTGCCGAGGAGCACCACGGCGAGGTCAGTTCGTCGGGGCCCTTCGACCCGGCGGGCCTGCCGGGGTCGGAGCAGGCCGAGCGCGACGCGGAGGAGGCGTGCTGGAAGGCGCAGGACGCCTACGCGATGGACACCTGGGCCCTGCCCGAGCGGGCGGAGATGTACTTCTACGCGCCCTCGCGCGAGTCCTGGCGCCGGGGCGACCGGCAGCTGCTCTGCGTGATCGGCACCACCGAGGAGGAGCAGCGCGGCAGCCTGCGCCGGGACGAGGGCATGCTCACGCCGGCGCAGGTGTCCTTCCTGAAGGCGGCGAACGAGGTCGACCTGGTCCTGGGCCGGTCCCCGGAGGCGGAGCCGGCGAGCGCGCTGCCGGAGCACCGGTCCTGGGCACGGGAGGTGTACACGGCGCTGGGCAAGGAGGTGACGGCGCTGGAGGGGGCACGGACCGCACCGGGGATGGAAAAGGCCGTCGAGGCCCGGCTCAAGGAGGTCGGCGCGGCGCGGGCGGCGTGGCTGCGGGCCTCGCAGGCGCCGACGCCGAACGAGTTCGACAAGCAGTGGGACCGGGCGGCGTCCGCGATGTCGGTGAGGACGGAGCAGGCCCTGCGCGGCGCGTACGGGCTGTCGACGAGGATCCCCCCGTGGCTGGAGGGGTATCCGGCGGCACCGGACGGGAGTTCCGGACGCGGACCTGCGTCCGAGCGCGTCTGAGGTGGTCCCGGTGTCGTCCTCCGCGTCGTCCGGGTAACGCACGGTAACGGGTTTGAGTGACCTGGCTTCATCACTTCGGGTGAAACTCTGGCCCTTGCTTGCGGTCTGCAACCGTGGGTTGCCAGGGTGTAGCTGTCTGTCAACCTGATGGGAGTGGCCCGTGACGTTCGGTGAGCAGCCGGCATACCTGCGCGTGGCCGGGGATCTGCGGCGGAAGATCGTCGACGGTTCCCTGCCCCCGCATGCCCGGCTCCCCTCGCAGGCCCGGATCCGCGAGGAGTACGGGGTCTCGGACACTGTGGCGCTGGAAGCGCGCAAGGTCCTCATGGCGGAGGGGCTCGTCGAGGGGCGCTCCGGGTCGGGGACGTACGTCCGGGAGCAGCCCGTGCCCCGGCGCGTGGTGCGCTCCGGCTACCGCACGGGAGGCGCTTCGACGCCGTTCCGGCAGGAGCAGGCGGATGCGGGCGCCCGCGGCACGTGGGAGTCGAGCAGCGAGCAGCGCAACGCCCCGGCGGAGATCGCCCACCGGCTCGGCATCGAGCCCGGCGAGCGCGTGATGCGCACGCGGTACGTCTTCCGCGACGCCGGGGAGGCGATGATGCTGTCGACCTCCTGGGAACCGCTGGTCGTGACGGGCCGCACGCCCGTGATGCTGCCCGAGGAGGGTCCGCTGGGCGGCTCCGGGGTCGTCGACCGGATGGCCGCGATCGACGTCGTCGTGGACAACGTGGTGGAGGAGGTCGGCGCCCGTCCGGGCCTGGCGGAGGAGAACCTCCTCCTCGGCGGAGTCCCCGGCCACGTCGTGCTCGTGATCGGCCGCACCTACTTCGCGTCCGGCCGCGCCGTGGAGACGGCCGACGTGGTGGTCCCCGCGGACCGCTACCGCCTGGCGTACCACCTCCCGGTGAAGTAACCCCAGGCGCCGGCCGCCGCCCCGGTGGGGGCAGGGGGCAGGGGCCCGGGGAGACGGGGCTGCGCGAGGCCACCGGTGCCCTCGCGGTCGACGCCGGACCGGAAGCCGGAGCCGCGCCCGCCTGCCGGCGGCCCGCCTGTCGACGGCCCGCCCGCGGGGCGGCCCGCCCGCTCCCGGCCCGTGCGCCGCCGGCCCCGCCCGCCGCCTGCGGGTGCGGTCCGCACACCCTTGCCCCACCACCGCCGGCCTCCACCCCCGCCGGCCCGCCCCCTCCAAGCCCGCCCGCCGACCCCGCCCGCTGTGGCCCCCATGCTGTGGCCTGCACGTTGCCGCCCCGCCCGCGGCCGAACCGGCCCGTCGTCGGCCGCGCTTGTCGGCGCCGCGCCAGGCCCCCAGGCCACGGACGTACCTGCTGGCGACCGACAGGCGGTCCATCCGCCCGCCGTCGTTCTGCAGGTTGCTGCCCCAGCCGCGACCAGCCCGCCGGCTCGCCGACCCCGCCCGCTGTGGTCCCGCCCGCTGTGGCCTGCACGTTGCCGCCCCGCCCGCCGCCGACCCGCCCGCCGTTGACCGATCCGGTCGGCCCTGACGTCGGCCACCCTGGCGGCTGCCGACCCGCGCCCTGTCGGCCCGGCGGCTGTCCCTCCGTGCGCCGGCGACCCGGCGTGTTTCGGCGCGATGGTGATCGCCTTCGCCGTGTCGGTGCCGGGCTTCTCGGGGCGGCTGTGCCTGTGTACCGGGGGCCGCCGGCCCTGCCTCGTGGCCCGGGCCGCCGCACCCCGGGGGCGCCCGCGGCCGGCTGACCGGGGGGAAGCGTCGGCCCGGCCGGGCACGCCCGGGCCGAGGGGCGCCCCGGCGCAGCGGGCTCCGTCCGCGGAAGTGCGTACGGAGTCCGCGGCGTTGCCGGCCGCCCGGTCCGGGCCGGCCCGCATCTTTCCCCGGGCGCCCTGTGCCCCTCCCGCGACCCCACCTGCGGGGGGCGCCCGCCGGTGCCGCGCGAGCGCCCGGTCCGCACCGGCGCGCGCGGCTCACTCGTACGCATGGCCGGATGCATACGCCCGCGAGGTACCTCTTGGTGAAAAACCGTATCCGCTGAGTGAAGGTCGGGCGTAGGCTCGGGCATATGCGCAATGCGGTTTCCCGGGCAGGTACGTCGGCGGAGGGTGAGACGCGATGAACGACAGCGGTGCCCTGCTCCCGTGGCTGGTCATACGTCAGGACGACAACGGCAACCGCTACCGGGTGGGCCGGTACCCCACCCGGGCCGAGGCCCAGAAGGTCGTCGACAGCCTCGACGACCGCGGACACAAGCAGCTGTACTGGGTCGAGCGGATCGGCCAGACCGCCACGACGAACTGAGCATCCAGCGTTGACATAGGCTCCGCCCATGACCGTGCGAGTAGTCGTGGGCGGAGCCCTTTGTCATGAGGGGCGCCTGTTGGCCGCCCGCCGCAGTGCACCCCCGGAGCTGGCCGGACGGTGGGAGCTGCCGGGCGGCAAGGCCGAGCCCGGGGAGTCGGTGCCCGACGCGCTGGTGCGCGAGCTGCGCGAGGAGCTGGGCGTCGAGACCGAGGCGTTGGAGCGGATCCCGGGGGAGTGGCCGCTGAAGCCGGGCATGGTCCTGCACGTGTGGACGGCGCGCCTGCTCTCGGGGGTGCCCGCGCCGCTGGAGGACCACGACGAGCTGCGCTGGCTCGGACCGGAGGAGCTGGAATCGGTGGACTGGCTCGACCAGGACCGGCCGGCGGTCGCCGAGGCGGGACGCCGGCTGCGCGGCTGACCGCGGAACCGGGCAGGACGCGGCAGGCCACGAGGCGCAGGACACGACGCGCAGGACATGACGCGGCGCGACACGGCAGGACGCGACAGGTCGGGCCGCCGGCCGAGGTGGGGAACGGAGCCGGCCCGGCCCGGGGCCGCGCGGGACGCGACGGCATGGTGCGGGAGCGGGCGGGCAGGTGCGCGGGACGGCGCGCGGCCCGGCCGGCGGGGCGGCCCCGTCGCACGCCCGGGTCACGGGGGCGCGTGGCGCTCGCGCTCTAGGCCGTCTGCGCCACAGTGCGCCGGTGGGTGGCGGGTCGAGTGGTACGACGCCCTGAATATCGGGTATGTCGCTATTAATCCCTATATCGTCCCTCTTTCGTCCCCGACGAACCGGACTGGGGTCACTCATGGCCCGGGAAGTGATCGGCGTGATCGACACAGACGGTGAATGCGCCGAGTGGGCCTTCCCCGCCGAACCAGGTGCCGTCCGCACCGCCCGCCACGCCGTGAGGGGAACCCTGCGCGACTGGGGTCTGGAGTCCGTCGGCGACGTGACCGTCCTGCTGGTCAGCGAGCTCGTCACCAACTCCCTGCGGTACGCCTCCGGTCCCATCGGCGTCCGCCTGGAGTGGCGCAATCCAGCCGCCCGGGGTGTACCGGGGGGTGCCGCGCTGCTCGTGGAAGTTTCCGATCCGCTTCCGGATCCGCCCCGTGAGAAGGTTGCGCAGCCGGACGACGAGGGCGGCCGCGGGCTGCACCTCGTCGCGGTCTCGGCACAGCGCTGGGGGACACGTCACAGGAACTCGGGCAAGACTGTGTGGTTCGAGTTGGCACTTCCTGGTGAGTAACAAGGTGAAGGGTGGCCTGGGGGCACCCCCGGACGAAGTCTGGGGGACGTCACACGACGTGGCTCGAAACTAACGAGACCGTGCTGTGATCGTGAACGCCGTGCCGTCCGGGGCCGTGGTGCTGAATACTTCGGTCATGGCCGGTCCGGTTGCGGTGAGCTGGAGGGGACGGTCGCGTGAGCGAGATACCTGCGCAGGCACATCAGGCCCGTGTGCCCGGGGAGACATGGCACGACTCCCTGTGGCACACCAGCCCGCCTGGCTCGATATATGACTACATAAAGGTCGCATCCTTCTCGATCGGGCCCGACGGGCTCGTCGACCAATGGAGCCTGCGCGCAGAAGAGCTGTTCGGGCTGACGGCCGCACAGGTGGTGGGGCGCGACCCGGTCGACGCCTTCATGCCCCCCGATCTGCGAGCCGGCGGGCACCGCAAGGTCGCGGAGATCCTCGACGGCAAGGAGTGGACGGGTCTGATCCCCTTCCGCATCCCGGGCGGGGACGGCGCGCACGGCGTGGCCGAGATCTATGTGATGCCCACCCAGACCGAGACCTCCGAGCGGGCCGCACTGTGCGTCGTCGTGGACGTGCGCGCGCTCCGGCGCATCGAATCCGATCTGGCGGCTTCACAAGCAATATTCGGCCAATCTCCCTTCGGCTTCCTCCTCTTCGGCACGGACCTCACCGTGCAGCGCGCCAACCGCCGCTTCGCGACCGTCTTCGGGGGCGCCGCCGAGGAGCACCGCGGCCGGACCGTCCACGACTACCTGCCCGCGCACGAGGCCGACCGGATGGCCGAGGCCCTGCGGCGGGTCCTGGAGACCGGGGAGTCCGTCACCGACCTCCGGATCACCGGGGCCACCCCCCGCAGCCGCGACGACCGCCACTGGTCGATCAACCTCTACCGCGTCCACGGCGGGACCGGTCGCCCCGTCGGCGTCGCCGGCATCGGGACCGACGTCACCCGCCGCCACCTCGCCGCCCGCGAGGCCGCCGGGGTGCGGCGCAACCTCGCCCTGCTCAACGAGGCCGGGCACCGCATCGGGAACTCCCTCGACCTGGAGACCACCGCCCGGGAACTCCTCGACGTGACCGTCCCGGGCTTCTGCGACCTGGCCGCCGTCGACCTCTACCAGGGGCTGCTGCTCGGCGACGACGACCGCCCCGCACGACCGCAGGGGCCGGGCGTGCCCAGCCTGCCCGGCCAGGGCCCGGCCAGGACGCCCTCCGCCGCACTGCGCCGGGTGGCCTTCTCCTCCGCCGTCTCGGACGCCCCCCTGTCCGGTCCGGGCGCACTGGTCTCCGTAGGGGACATCCACCGCTACCCGGCGGCGTCCCCCGGCGCGCTCGCGCTGCGCACGGCGCGACCGCGGCTGATCGAGGGCGGGGGGCCGGAGGACCTCGTGCAGTCGACCCTCGTCGTCCCGATGGTCGCCCACGACACGGTCGTCGGCCTCGCACAGTTCTCCCGTACGAAGGGCAGCGAGCCCTTCGGCGAACGGGACCGGGCCGTCGCCGTGGAGCTCGCCGCCCGCGCCGCCGTCTGCATCGACAACGCGCGGCTCTACCGCCGCGAGCACGAGCGGGCGCTGATACTGCAGCGCAGCCTGCTGCCGCCCGGCGACCCGGAGGCGGCCGGCCTGGACATCGCCTGCCGGTACCTGCCGGGCAACGCCGCCACCGAGGTCGGCGGGGACTGGTTCGACGTCATCGAACTGCCCGGCCACCGCACCGCGCTGGTCGTCGGCGACGTGATGGGACGGGGCCTGCGGGCCGCCGTCGCGATGGGGGAGCTGCGGACCGCCGTACGGACCCTCGCACTGCTCGACCTCGAACCGGCGGAGGTGCTGACCGCCCTGGACGAGATCGCCCGGGGCCTCGGGGCGCCCGGCGGCTCCCAGCAGGCCTCCCGGGCCGCCCTGCACTCGCGGGACGCGGACCGCTCCGAGGTGTACCTCGCCACCTGCGTCTACGCGGTGTACGACCCGGTGACCCGCCGCTGCACGATCGCCAACGCCGGCCACATGCCGCCCGTACTGGTCGAACCCCCGGACGAGCGCGGCGCACCGCGCCCCGCACTGCTGCTGGAGGTGCCCCCCGGCATGCCGCTCGGCGTGGGCGGCGAGCCCTTCGAGGAGGTCGAGGTGGACCTCCCCGAGGGCGCCCTGCTCGCGCTGTACACCGACGGGCTCGTCGAATCGCGCGACCATCCCCTGGAGGAGGGCCTGCGCGGGCTGCGCGAGGCGCTCGCCGACCCGGTCCGGCCGCTGGAGGACGTCTGCGACCACGTCCTGAACACCCTCGACACCCGGCACGGGGAGGACGACATCGCCCTCCTCATGGCACGGGTCCAGGGCCTGCCCGTCGACGCCGTCGGCGACTGGCAGCTGCCCCGCGAGGCCCGCTCGGTGGGCCGGGCCCGGGAACTGGCCCGCGCCAAGCTCCCGGCCTGGGGCCTGGAGGGGCTGCTGGACACCACCGAACTGCTGGTGAGCGAACTCGTCACCAACGCCCTGCGCTACGGGGAGGGCGAGATCCGGCTCCGCCTGCTGCTGGACCGGACGCTGGTGTGCGAGGTGTGGGACGCGAACCTGGTCCAGCCGCGCCGCCGCCGGGCCCGCGACACCGACGAGGGCGGCCGGGGCCTCCAGCTGGTGGGCCTGCTCTCGGCGGGCTGGGGCACCCGGCGCACCCACCGGGGCAAGACCGTCTGGTTCGAGCTCCCGCTGCCGGGAGCGGCGGCCGAGGCGGTCGCCGAGCTGTCGGCGGAGCAGCTGCTCAGCATGTACGGGTGACACCGGGGGCGCGCCGACAGCGGGTGGCGGCCGCGCCCCGGCCCCGGCCGGCGCCGGGCTCCGGCCGGGCGGCGCCGCGCCCGGACCCCGCACCCCATGAGGGCTAAGCGGCCCGGCCCTGCTTGAGGGCGGCGAGCCGGGCCTCGATCTCCGAGGTCTTGCCGAGGTCCTCCAGGGATTCGAACTGCGCGTCCAGCGAGGAGGCGGCCAGTTCCTGCTTGCCGAGCGCCATCGCCTCCTCGCGCCGCACCTTCTCCTCGAAGCGGTTCAGGTCGCTCGTCGGGTCCATGACGTCGATGTTCTTCACCGCGTCCATCATCGTGTTCTGCGCCTGCGCCGTCTTCGCCCGGGACACCAGCTCGTCCCGCTTCGCCTGGAGCTCCGTCAGCTTGTTCTTCATCGAGTCCAGGCCCGCCTTGAGCTTGTCCACGACGTCCGTCTGGGCGGCGATCGTCGGCTCCGCCGTCCTCGCCTCCTTCTCCGACTGCAGCTGCCGGCCCAGCGCCACCTTCGCGAGGTTGTCGAACCTGTCGGCGTCGGCCGTCGCTCCCGACGACCGCAGCTCGTCCGCCTTCCTGCTCGCCGCGAGGGCCTTGCCGCCCCACTCGGAGGCGGTCTCCACGTCCTCCTTGTGGTCCGCCTCCAGCAGCCGGAGGTTGCCGATGGTCGTCGCCACGGCCTGCTCCGCCTCCGAGATGTTGTTCGTGTAGTCGCGGATCAGCTGGTCCAGCATCTTCTGCGGGTCCTCGGCCTGGTCCAGCAGCGCATTGATGTTCGCCTTGGCGAGCTGGGTGACGCGGCCGAGGATGGTCTGCTTGCTCATGACGGTTCTCTCCTGCGTGAGGGATGGTCCGGTACCGGCCGCTAAGCGCCCGGCGGTGCGGGGTGACGGGGCTGCGGGGTGGCGGGGTGTCAGAAGCGGCCGCCACCGCCCATGCGGCCGCGCGTGCCGCCGCCGCCGAAGGAGCCGGGGCCGCTGCCCCCTCCTCCGAAACCGCCTCCGAAGCCGCCCCCGCCCGCGCGCCCGCCGAAGCCGCCCCCGCCGCGCAGGATCTCGCCGAGGATGATCCCGCCGAGCACCGCGCCGCCCCGGCCGCCGCCGGACCGGCTTGCGCCGTACGGGTCCTGGTAGCCCCGTACGTCCTGCTCCGCCAGCTGCTGCGCCTGCCGGGCCAGGGCGTCCGCCTGCTGGGCCTCGGCCAGCGCGCCCGCCGGGTCCGGGTCCGTCAGGGCCACCGCCCGCTCCAGGTGCCGGCCCGCCTCCGCCAGCCGGGTGCGGGCCTGGCTGCCGACGGCGCCCCGGCTGGTGGTGACGTAGTCCGTGGCCGCGCCGATCGCACTGCGCGCCGAGAGCAGGGCCTGGTCGAGCAGGGCCACCGCCCGCTGCCGGCCCGACTCCCGCTCGCGCGCCCCGGCCAGGGCCTCGTCGAGGGCGGCGTCGGCCTCCTCGATCCGCCGCAGGGCGTCGATCGGGTCGTACCGCCCGGCCGCCTGCTCCTCCCGTACGTCGGCCAGTACGGCCCGCGCCCGGCTGATCCGGCCGCGCAGGTCCGCCGTGGACGTGCCCTCCACGGTCCCCGTGAGCAGGCCCTCGGCATCCGCGAGGTCGGTGTCCGTCTCGTTCAGCGCGCCCGGCAGCTTCCCGGCCGCCTCCGCCAGTTCCTGCGCCCGCCGCTCGACCGCGTCGACCAGCGTCGCGGCCTGATCCACCGCACTCTCGGCGGCCCGTACGTGCACGGCCGCCCTGCCGTTGTCCCCGGCGTCCACGGCCGCACGGGCCTCGCCGAGGTGGGTCGTCGCGAACAGCAGCCGGTCCTTGGCCTGTTCGGGGTTGGAGGCGACGGGAGCGGCCGCGGAGTCCGCGTACTGCTGCGTCATCGCGGCCAGCGTCGCCCCGGCCGTGGTGGTGCGCCCGGTCAGCGCCCGGAAGTGCGCCTCCACGGTCACCACCGCCTGCGGGGCGTTCTTCTCCAGGTCCCGCAGCCGGTCGAAGTCCGCGGTCTCGGCGTCGAGCCGCCGGTTCGCCTCGGTGCACCGGGCGACGATCTCGTCCAGCATCCGGCGCCGCGTGGGATCGTCCTCCGGATAGGCGTCGTCGAGCTGCTGGCGCAACCGGAAGGCGTGCGTCAGCTCGTCCTTGGCGTACTGCACGGCCTGGACGAAGGGTCCGACCGCCTCGTCGCCGAACTGCGCCGAGGCGAAACCGAGCTCCTCCGTGCTGGTGCGGACCGCGTCGTCCGTCTCCACCAGCAGCGCCCGGGCCTTGGCGTCCAGGTCCGGCAGGTCCAGCTGGGCCGCCCCCTGCGTGCCCCAGCCCGGACCGGTCGTCGTGCCCCGCCCTCCGTCGCCGCCCTTGCGCTTGCGGCGGCTGTACGCGTACGCCCCCAGCGCCCCGGCCGCGCCGACGGCCACCACCGGGAGCACGAAGTCCCCGGCCCCGCTCTCGCCGCCCGCCCTGCCGCCCGGGTCGGCCGGGCCGGGCGTGATCGCCGGCGTCGGGACGGGCAGGCCGCCGAGCACCGCGCCGTAGCCGTTCGCCGCGCCGATCGCGGCGCCCGCCCAGTCGTTCTGCCTCAGGGCCGGCTCGATGGCGGTCCGTGCGACCGTGGCGAGCTGCTCCTCGGTGAATCCGGAGTCGACCGCGGCCGAATAGGCGTACTGCCGGGCCCCGGTCGCGACGGCCAGCAGGACGTCGTTCTGGCCGAGGCCGCTCTTCTCGGCGGTGGCGTCCGCCCAGCTCTGCGCGGACCGGCCGGAGAAGTCGCGGACGTACGCCACGAACAGCTGGATCCGCCGTTCGGCGTACAGCTTCTCCAGCGCCGCGGTGACAGCTCCGGCGCGGTCGCCCAGCGCCCCGACACGGTCGGTGACCTGCCCCTGCTGGGACAGGGTGACCGGGTCCTCGGCCCGCGCGGGCGGCGCCCCGGCCACGCCCCAGCCGCCGAGCGCGAGGAGCGCGGCGGCCAGGGCGAACCCGGCCCGTACGGATATCCCGGCGGTGGCGCGACTCTTCGTCCAGCTCCTCGGCGCAATCACATTTCGGAGGGTATGGGCGGTTCACGGCCCCCGCACCCGGAGTGATCACCGCGTCCGGCGGCGCCCCTCACCCGAGGCCGCGTCGTGGGCCGCCGGCTCCGCCGGGCGCGTACAGAACCGCCCCCGGCCGCTGATCAGCAGGGGGTGCTACGAGGACGGACGGCGCCGGATCCGGCTGCCCAGCCACACCAGCGGGTCGTACTTGCGGTCCACCGCCCTCTCCTTCAGCGGGATCAGGGCGTTGTCCGTGATCTTGATGCCCTCGGGGCAGACCTCCGTACAGCACTTGGTGATGTTGCAGTAGCCCAGTCCGTGCTCCTCCTGCGCGGTGCGCTTGCGGTCCAGGCCGGACTCCGCCGCCGCGTCCAGGGGGTGCATGTCCAGTTCCGCCACCCGCATCAGGAAGCGCGGGCCGGCGAACGCCTCCTTGTTCTCCTCGTGGTCACGCAC
The DNA here is from genome assembly GCF_042716875.1 of Streptomyces sp. NPDC058646. Lineage (NCBI taxonomy): Bacteria > Bacillati > Actinomycetota > Actinomycetes > Kitasatosporales > Streptomycetaceae > Streptomyces > Streptomyces sp. NPDC058646. The sequence continues at coordinate 52,627 of NZ_JBHXRK010000010.1, forward strand.
CACGTGGCAGGTGTCCTGGCACAGGAAGCACTCGATGCACTTGCGGAACTCCTGCGAGCGCTCCACGTCGATCTGCTGCATCCGGTACGCGCCCGGTGCCACCCCCTCCGGCGGTACGAAGGCCGGGATCTCCCTCGCCTTGCGGTAGTTGAAGGAGACGTCCGTGACCAGGTCCCGGACAACGGGGAAGGCCCGCAGCGGGGTGATCGTGATCGTCTCGGCCCGCTCGAAGGTCGACATCCGCGTCATGCACATCAGCCGCGGCCGCCCGTTCACCTCCGCGCTGCACGAACCGCACTTGCCCGCCTTGCAGTTCCAGCGCACCGCGAGGTCCGAGGCCTGGGTGGCCTGGAGCCGGTGGACGATGTCCAGGACCACCTCGCCGTCGTGCACCTCGACGGTGAAGTCCCGGAGTTCCCCGCCCTCGGCGTCGCCCCGCCAGATCCGGAAGCGTGCGTCGTAGGTAGTCACTCGTAGAGCTCCTCTTCGGCGAGGTACTTGACCAGCTCTTCCTTCTCGAACAGGGCGAGCAGGTCAGGACGGATGGGCTCCGTGCGGGTCCGGACCAGGACGATCCGGTCGGCCGCCGGGTCGGAGGGGGCCGGGTCCACCGGCCGGCACAGCAGGTTCACCGGCCGCCAGTCGCGCTCCATGGCCGGGCAGTCCTCGCGCGTGTGCCCGCCCCGGCTCTCGGTGCGCTCCAGGGCCGCGCGCGCCACGCACTCGCTGACCAGCAGCATGTTCCGCAGGTCCAGCGCCAGGTGCCAGCCCGGGTTGAACTGCCGGTGGCCCTCCACCCCGGCCCGCGCGGCCCGGACGCGCAGCCCCGCCAGCCTCTCCAGGGCCTCGGCCATCTCCCCCTCGCGGCGGATGATCCCGACCAGGTCGTTCATGGTCGTCTGGAGCTCCTGGTGGAGCGTGTACGGGTTCTCCGCGCCCTCGGTCGCCCGGAAGGGGGCCAGCGCCTCCGCGGCCGCCGCGTCGACCTCCTCCTGGGACACGGCCGGGCGGCCCGCCGGGGAGGCGGCGTACGCGGCCGCGTGCAGCCCGGCCCGGCGTCCGAAGACCAGCAGGTCGGAGAGGGAGTTGCCGCCGAGGCGGTTCGAGCCGTGCATCCCGCCCGCCACCTCGCCCGCCGCGAACAGGCCCGGCACCCCGACCGTGGCCGCCGTGTCGGAGTCGACCGCGATGCCGCCCATCACGTAGTGGCAGGTCGGGCCGACCTCCATCGGTTCGGCAGTGATGTCCACGTCCGCCAGCTCCCTGAACTGGTGGTACATCGACGGGAGCCGCCGCTTGATCTTCTCCGCGGGCATCCGGGTGGACACGTCCAGGAACACCCCGCCGTGCGGGGAGCCGCGGCCCGCCTTCACCTCGGAGTTGATCGCCCGGGCCACCTCGTCGCGCGGCAGCAGCTCGGGCGGCCGCCGGTTGTGGTCCGGGTCCTCGTACCAGCGGTCGCCCTCCTCCTCCGACTCGGCGTACTTCTCCTTGAAGACGTCGGGGACGTAGTCGAACATGAACCGTTTGCCCTCGCTGTTGCGCAGCACGCCGCCGTCGCCGCGCACCGACTCGGTGACGAGGATGCCCTTCACCGAAGGCGGCCAGACCATGCCGGTCGGGTGGAACTGCACGAACTCCATGTTCAGCAGCGGCGCGCCCGCGAGCAGCGCCAGCGCGTGGCCGTCGCCCGTGTACTCCCAGGAGTTGGAGGTCGTCTTGAAGGACTTGCCGATCCCGCCGGTGGCCAGCACGACCGCCGGGGCCTCCAGGACGAAGAAGCGGCCGGACTCGCGCTCGTAGCAGAAGGCCCCCGAGACCCTCTGCCCCGCGCCGGAGCCGCTGTCGGAATCGGTCGTGAGGACCCGGGTGACGGTGCACTCCTGGAACACCTTGAGCCGGGCCTCGTGGTCCCCGTACTCCTTGAAGTCCTCCTGCTGCAGCTGGACGATCTTCTGCTGGAGGGTGCGGATCAGTTCCAGACCGGTGCGGTCGCCGACGTGGGCGAGGCGGGGGTACTCGTGGCCGCCGAAGTTGCGCTGGGAGATCCTCCCGTCGGGGGTCCGGTCGAAGAGCGCGCCCCAGGTCTCCAGCTCCCAGACCCGGTCCGGGGCCTCCTTGGCGTGCAGCTCCGCCATGCGCCACTGGTTGAGGAACTTGCCCCCGCGCATCGTGTCGCGGAAGTGCACCTGCCAGTTGTCGCCCTCGTTGACGTTGCCCATGGAGGCCGCGATGCCGCCTTCCGCCATCACGGTGTGGGCCTTGCCGAAGAGGGACTTGCAGATCACGGCCGTACGCGCGCCGCGTTCGCGGGCCTCGATCGCGGCGCGCAGCCCGGCGCCGCCCGCGCCGACCACGACCACGTCCCACTGCTGCCGTTCCACTTGAGCCATCTCAGAAGATCCTCGGGTCGGTGAAGGCGCCGCTGGCCAGCAGGTACACGTAGAAGTCGCACAGGGCCACGCTGATCAGGGAAGCCCACGCCAGCTGCATGTGCCGGGTGTTGAGCCGGCTGACCCAGCCCCACAGCCGGTAGCGCACGGGGTGCTGGGAGAAGTGCTTCAGGCGGCCGCCCATGATGTGCCGGCAGGAGTGGCAGGACAGGGTGTACGCCCAGATCAGCGCGATGTTGACCAGGAACAGCACCGTTCCGAGGCCCATGTGGCCCCATGCGTAGTGCTCGTCGCGGAAGGTCAGCACGGTGTCGTACGTGAGGATCCCCGCGACGGGCACCGCGGCGTAGAAGAAGTAGCGGTGCAGGTTCTGGAAGACCAGCGGGAAGCGCGTCTCGCCCGTGTACTTCGTGTGCGGCTCGGCGACGGCGCAGGCCGGGGGCGAGGCCCAGAAGCCCCGGTAGTAGGCCTTGCGGTAGTAGTAGCAGGTCAGCCGGAAGCCGAGCGGGAAGACCAGGATCAGCAGGGCGGGGGACAGGCCCCACCAGCTGCCGAAGAGGTCCCAGTTGGGCCCGCCGCGCATCTCCTGGCAGTTCTCCGCGAGGCACGGGGAGTAGAACGGGGAGACGTACGGGGCCGCGTAGTAGTCGGCGTTGGCGAAGGCCCGCCAGGTCGAGTAGACGATGAAGGCGAGCAGCCCGGCCGCGGTGGCGGCCGGGCTCAGCCACCAGCGGTCGGTCCGCAGGTGCCGGGCGGCGATCGCGGCCCGGGAGGCGTCGTGGACGCCGCCGGGCCGCTGTCGGGGTGGTTGGGTGCCTGTGGCCAAAGGGGACTCCGGGGTGGAGTGATGAGGGGTGGCCCAGGAGGCCCGGCCGCGTACGGCCGGGCCAGATGGGAGAGCGTGCGGGTGTGCGCGCCGGCCTGGAGGACCGGCACCCGGCCGTCACGCGCCGGGTGCCCCGCCCGCCGGGGCCGGGCTGCGCCTTCAGGGGGCGCGACGGTCGCGGGCGCCGAGGCCCTCGTCGTCGGAGTCGGTCCACAGCGCGCTGTCGTACGGGGTGTCCGGGACGGTCACCATCCGGGACGGATCCGGCGGGGCCGACGACCGGGCCTGCGCCGGCTGCTGCCGGCCGGCCTGGCGCTCCAGCTGCTCGACCTTGCGCGTCAGCTCGTCCAGGTTGCGCCGTACGGCGCTGAGATCGTCTTGCAGGGACATGATTTGCCCTCACTTCCGCAGGTGCGGTGGCAACGCTCATGTGCGCCTGCGAGTGTCGCGCTTCCCGACCTCGGTGTGAAGGGACGTGCAGCGATTGCGGGCGCGCAGGCGCGATCGTGCGCCCCTCTCCGCCCCCCATTCTCATCCCTCTTCCGGTGGAACGCCCGTTTGCCGCGCGCGCCCCGTTGGTCCGCACGGGTGGGCTTCGCGGCGTGGCGCGGGGCTGCTGCGAGGGGTCCGGCGGGCCGTCGATTTCAGTGGGTCCCGGCAACCGATGTGATCAGCTCCATATACCGCCGAACGTGATCATGCTTCCCTCACGCCCTGCCCCGGAGGTACCACCCATGTCCCAGAGAAGGCGCAGGTCCTTGGCGCTCCTGACCTCGGGAGTCCTCGCACTGCCGCTGCTCACGGGCTGCGGCGGCGAGGACGAGGGCGGCCCGGCCGCCGCGGGGCAGGACATTGCGAGCACGGTCCGCGACCGGGTCGCCGACGGGGGCGTGCTGCGCTGGGCCGTGGACTCCCTGCCGAACACCCTGAACACCTTCCAGGCCGACGCGGACGCCACCACCGGCCGGATCGCCGGGGCGGTGCTGCCGCAGCTGTTCGTCCTGGACGCCAGGGGGCGGCCGGTGGCGAATCCCGACTACCTGGAGAAGGCGGAGGTCGTCGAGCGGGAGCCCAAGCAGGTCGTCCTGTACAAGCTGAACCAGCAGGCGGTGTGGAGCGACGGCCGCGAGATCGGCGCCGCCGACTTCGTGGCGCAGTGGCGGGCCCTGAACGGCAAGGACTCGGCGTACTGGACGGCCCGGAACGCGGGCTACGAACGGATCGAGAAGATCGAGCGGGGCAAGACGGACCTGGAGGTCCGGGTCACCTTCGCCAAGCCCTACGCGGACTGGCGCTCGCTGTTCACGCCGCTCTACCCCAAGCAGGTCACGGGCACCCCGGACGCCTTCAACGAGGGGGCCCGGGGCGCCCTCAAGGTGACCGCGGGACCCTTCGGCCTCGGGGCCGTCGACAAGAAGACGGGCACCGCCGCCCTGACCCGCAACCCGCGCTGGTGGGGACAGCCGACGAAGCTGGACACCCTCGTCCTGACGGCCGTGCCCCGCTCCGAACGGCCGTCCGCGCTGGCCTCCGGGAAGGTCGACCTGGCGGAGATCGACCGGGCGGGCGCCGAGCGCATCGCCCTGGCCCGCCGGGACGCCAAGGGTGCGGCGGGCGCGGGCAGCGGCGGGGCCCCGGCCCACGGACCGGCAGCCGCGGTGACACCGGCGCAGGCCACGCTGTCGTGGGCGATCGCCTTCGGCTCGGACGAGGAGCTGGCCGAGGCCGAGAAGGAGAACCGGCTGAAGAAGGCCGAGGCGGCGAAACGGTACGCCGCCGAGCAGAAGGCCCTGCGCAGCTTCATCGTGCGCAAGTCCCTGGAGCCCGCCTACACCCAGCTCGCCATGAACGGCGCCTCCGGCCCGCTGGCGGACGAGCGGGTCCGCCGGGCGGTGGCCCGGGCGCTGGACCGCAAGGCGCTGGCCGAGCTCGTCCTGAAGCCCCTCGGCCTCCCCGCGCAGCCGGTCGGCAGCCACCTGGCGCTGGCGGGCCAGCGGGCGTACGCCGACAACAGCGGCACCCTCGGCGGCCAGGACACCCAGGCGGCCCAGGCCCTCCTGGCGGACGCGGGCTGGCGCCGGGGCGGGAAGCTCACCGAGCCCTCAGGGGCCAAGGCGGGGCCGGAGAGCGCGCCGCAGGACGACTCGAAGACCCCCTCCGGACCGGGTACCGGCACCGACGGGCTCTACATCGTCGGCCAGGAGGACGGGCGCAACGGCGAGCTGCGGTCCGCCACCGCCGACCTGGGGGCACCCCCCGCGGCGGGCACCCGGCAGGACGGGCCCTCCCCGGTCCTGGCCCCGGCCCCCTTCGCGGCGCAGCAGGAGGTCTCGCTGCTCGCCCAGGCCGCCGCGCAGGCTGCGGCCGGCGCGGCCGAAGACGGCAAGCGCGCCCCGGCCCGCGACGGCGAGGCCGCCGACCCCGCCAAGCCCTCGCAGGCCCCGGCCAAGCAGGCCCGTACCTCCGGGAACATGCTCGCCAAGGACGGCAAGGCCCTGACCCTGCGCTTCGTCGTCCCCGCGGGTCCGGGCTCGGAGGCCCTGCGCACCGTCGGCGAGCGGATCTCCCGGATGCTCCACAAGCTCGGCGTGCAGACCGAGACGACCAGGGTGGCCGACGAGAGCTTCTTCAAGGACCACATCGCCTCGGGCCAGTACGATCTGGCGCTCTACTCCTGGCCCGCCACGGCCTACCCGGCCACCGACGCCCGGCCCATCTTCGCGAAGCCGGAGCCGGCCGCGGACGGCTCGCTCCTCGTCGAACAGAACTACACCCGGGTCGGCACCGACCACATCGACCAGTTGTTCGACCAGGCGGTCGGTGAGCTGGACGAGGAGCAGTCCCGCGAGCTGATGCGCAAGGCCGACGCCCGCATCTGGGCCGCGGCCGGCTCCATCCCCCTGTACCAGCGCCCCGAGCTGGTGGCCACCAAGCCGGGACTGGTCAACGCGGGCGCCTTCGGCCTCGGCTCCCCCCGCTACCAGGACATCGGCTGGAAGAAGGCGCCGGGCGCCAAGGACAAGAAGAAGAAGTAGCGACAAAATGGTGCCGGGCAGGTGGCCCGGAGGGTCGCAAGCTCAGAAGTGACTCAAGTTACTTGCCCGCCGGATCCCCGGCGGGCAAGGTCGTGCATACCCGTTGACCCGCAGGAATACGGGCTGGACCGGCACCCGGGACCCCCCACCCCGCACCCGGCTGCCTTCATTCGTCCAGCCCCTTGACAGGCCCCCCGGCAGGCGGTTCCCGCCGCGCGACGTACCATGGGGTAAGGCCGTGGCAGGTTTTCGCCCGGCCGAGGCGCGCGTGCCAGGCCGTACGCGACGCCATCCACGATCCCGGGAGAAGCGCCGAAGTGCCCACGCGCCACGACATCCGTAACGTCGCCATCGTCGCCCACGTCGACCATGGCAAGACGACCATCGTCGATGCCATGCTCAAGCAGGCCGGTGCCTTCGCCGCCCACCAGCACCTCGACGACCGCATGATGGACTCGAACGACCTGGAGCGTGAGAAGGGCATCACGATCCTCGCCAAGAACACGGCGGTGAAGTATCACCCCAAGGACGGCGGGGCCCCGATCACGATCAACATCATCGACACCCCCGGCCACGCCGACTTCGGTGGTGAGGTCGAGCGCGGTCTGTCGATGGTGGACGCCGTCGTTCTGCTGGTGGACGCCTCCGAGGGTCCGCTGCCCCAGACCCGCTTCGTCCTGCGCAAGGCTCTGCAGGCGAAAATGCCGGTCATCCTCTGCATCAACAAGACCGACCGCCCGGACTCCCGGATCGACGAGGTCGTCAACGAGACGTACGACCTCTTCCTGGACCTGGACGCGGACGAGGACCAGATCGAGTTCCCGATCGTCTACGCCTGCGGCCGTGACGGCGTCGCCTCGCTGACCAAGCCGGAGGACGGCACCGTCCCCGCGGACAGCGACAGCCTGGAGCCGTTCTTCTCCACCATCCTGGAGCACGTCCCCGCCCCGGTGTACGACGACGAGGCGCCCCTCCAGGCCCACGTCACCAACCTGGACGCCGACAACTTCCTCGGCCGCATCGCGCTCGTCCGCGTCGAGCAGGGCGAGCTGCGCAAGGGCCAGACCGTCGCGTGGATCAAGCGTGACGGTTCCATCTCCAACGTCCGCATCACCGAGCTGATGATGACCGAGGCGCTCACCCGCAAGCCGGCCGAGGTGGCGGGCCCGGGTGACATCTGCGCGGTCGCCGGTTTCCCGGAGATCATGATCGGCGAGACCCTGGCCGACCCGGAGAACCCGATCGCGCTCCCGCTGATCTCGGTGGACGAGCCGGCGATCTCCATGACCATCGGTACGAACACCTCCCCGATGGTCGGCCGCGGCGGCAGCGGCAAGGGCGCGGACGCCAAGTCCGCGGTCAAGGACCGCAAGGTCACCGCCCGCCAGGTCAAGGACCGTCTGGACCGCGAGCTGGTCGGTAACGTCTCGCTCCGCGTCCTCGACACCGAGCGTCCCGACGCCTGGGAGGTCCAGGGCCGCGGTGAGCTGGCGCTCGCCATCCTGGTCGAGCAGATGCGCCGCGAGGGCTTCGAGCTGACCATCGGCAAGCCCCAGGTGGTCACGCAGGAGATCGACGGCAAGGTGCACGAGCCGGTCGAGCGCATGACGATCGACGTCCCCGAGGAGCACATGGGCGCGGTCACGCAGCTCATGGGCGTCCGCAAGGGCCGCATGGACAACATGTCGAACCACGGCTCCGGCTGGGTCCGCATGGAGTTCGTCGTCCCGTCCCGCGGCCTGATCGGCTTCCGTACGGAGTTCCTGACGAACACCCGCGGCACCGGCATCGCCCACTCCATCCACGAGGGCCACGAGCCGTGGTTCGGCCCGCTGGTGACCCGCAACAACGGTTCGCTGGTCGCGGACCGCGCGGGTTCGGTCACGCCGTTCGCGATGATCAACCTGCAGGAGCGCGGCGTCCTGTTCACCGACCCCGGCACCGAGGTGTACGAGGGCATGATCGTCGGTGAGAACTCGCGCTCCGACGACATGGACGTGAACATCACCAAGGAGAAGAAGCTCACCAACATGCGTGCGGCTTCCGCGGACAACACGGAGAACGTGATCCCGCCGCGCAAGCTCTCCCTGGAGCAGTCCCTGGAGTTCTGCCGCGACGACGAGTGCGTCGAGGTGACCCCGGAGGCCGTCCGCATCCGCAAGGTCGTCCTGGACCAGAAGGAGCGCTCGCGCACTGCGTCGCGCGCCAAGTCCGCGAAGTAGTACCCGAGTAGGCCACCGCACGGGCGGTGGCCGGACACCGGGCGAACGGGCAGCCCCTCCCGTCATGGAGACCATGACGGGAGGGGCTGTTCGCGTTTGTCAACCGAAAATTTGCGCTCAGGTGTCCGCATACCGACCGTGACACTCCGGAAGACGTCATAACCGTCCGTTTCGCGGGTGTCTGTCTCTGATCCCTTTGTCCGGATATCGGGTTTCTGACGTGGATCGATGTTGTGAAAACGAGACCACTTAAGTGTGGTTTACGGCCTACGGGTCGCCGAGGATGGCTCCATTGAGCTCGGGTCAATGGGTCACGCGCTGTGGGGAGCGCCGACTCACGAGCACACTATGGGCAGGAAATCACTCGCCGTCAGGGGTGTCGGCGACGTTTTTTTGCCCCTCAAGCCAATCAGTGGACTCATGAGGAGGAAACCCATGCGTGGTGCCAAGAGCGCCAAGTGGGTCGTGGGCACGATTGTCGTTGCCCTGGCAGCGACCGCCTGTGGCAGCGGTGACGACAAGGACAGCAAGGGCGATGGCGGCGTCGCCGGCGGTGTGTTCCGCATGGGCAACACGGAGCCCGACACGATCGACCCGGGCCGTGCGCACGAGTCCACGGGCATCCTGGTCTCCAACGCCCTGTTCACGGGCCTGTACGCCAACACGCCGGACGGCAAGGCCGAGCCCGCGCTCGCCGAGTCGGCCACCCCGAACGACAACTGCACCTCCTGGACCTTCAAGGTCAAGCAGGGCACCAAGTTCTCCAACGGCGAGGAGGTGAACGCCGAGGCGTTCGCCCGCGGTTGGGCTCGTGCCGCGCACAAGGCCGCCGCCTCCGACGTCGCGTACCACTTCGCCGACATCCAGGGCTACAAGGAACTGAAGGACGGCGCTGCCAAGACCTTCAGCGGTGTCACCACTCCGGACGCTTCGACCATCAAGGTCGATCTGTCCCAGGCCGACTGCGAGTTCGTCCTCAAGACGGCGCACGGCGCGTACAGCCCGGTCCCCACGGCCGCCAAGGTCGGCGAAGAGGACAAGGCGTTCGGCGAGTCCCCGATCGGCAACGGCCCCTTCAAGATGAAGGGCGCGTGGGAGCACAACAAGCAGATCACCCTCGTCCGCAACGACGACTACGGTCTCGAGAAGGCCTCGCTCGGCGAGGTCCAGATCAAGCTCCTGAACGACAAGACCGCTCACCAGCTCGAGTTCGAGCAGTTCCAGGCGGGTGCGCTGGACTACGCGCACATCCCGGTCCCGCAGCTCAAGCAGGCCGAGGCCAAGTTCAAGCCGCAGAACAAGTGGCTGGCCAAGGACACCATGGGCATGAACTGGATCCTGCCGATCGGTGACACCGCGCCGCTGAACAACAAGGACGCCCGTCTGGCGATCTCCTACGCGATCGACCGCGAGGCCGTCGCGAAGGGTGTCTTCCAGGGCTTCCAGACCCCGTCGACGACCATCGTGCCGCCGGCCATCCCGTCGGCGTACCAGAAGGACCTGTGCACCTCCTGCATCAAGCAGGACCCCGCCAAGGCCAAGGAGCACGCCGAGAAGGGCGGCCTGAAGCCGGGCACGGAGATCAAGTTCCTCTTCAACACCGGTGCGGGCCACGAAGAGTGGGTCCAGGCCTTCGCCAAGCAGATCGAGGACGTCCTCGGCGTCAAGGTCAAGCTGGACGGCAAGGACTTCCCGGGTCTGCTCGAGGAGCAGAAGACCCCGCAGGCGACCGGCATGTACCGCTTCGCCTGGGGTGCGGACTACCCGACCCCGGACAACTTCCTCTTCCCGCTGCTGCACTCGACCTCGATGGCCAAGGACGAGAACGGCAAGGTCACCGGTGACAACCGCGCCCGCTACAACAACCCCGAGTTCGACAAGCTGATCGACCAGGCCCGTGCCACCAAGGACGACGCCGCCCGCATTGCCCTCTACAAGCAGGCTGAGAAGATGGCCATGGACGACATGGCGCTGATCCCGACCTTCAACCGTTCCCAGTTCCGCCTGATGGCGACTGACCGGTTCACGGGTCTGGAAGACATCAACTTCCACGAGGACCCGATCCTCGAGAAGATCCAGCTCAAGAAGTAGCCGGTCCGGCGGTAGATCCGCCAGGAGCGACAGCGCCGCGGCCCCCGGAAACCCGGTGGGCCGCGGCCCCGCTCAGGAAGCCGTTCTTACTTCGGCACCCCTCATATTCGCGGGCTCCGCACGCCCGCCGAGAGCCGGTCCGTAGTACGGGCCGGAGGCCGCTGTTCCCAGAAGCGGCCAGGTAGAGAGGCAAAACATGGGAAGGTACGTCGCCCGTCGCCTCGGGCAGATGGTCATCACGCTCATCGGCGCGACCATGGTTCTGTTCACGTGTCTGTTCGTCCTCCCCGGAGACCCCGTGGGCTCGATCGCGGGCAGTGACAAGGCGCGTGACCCCGCAGTGGTCGCCGAGCTCCGTCAGCGCTACGGACTCGACAAGTCCCTGCCCGAGCAGTACGTGAACTACGTCAAGAAGGTCACGACCGGTGACCTCGGGGAGGACTACATCCAGCGCCGGGAGGTCTCCGAGATCCTCGGTCCGAAGCTGGCCAACACCGCCAAGCTGGCCGCCTTCGCGATCGTTCTCATCTCCGTCTTCGGCATGGGCGTGGGCATCATCGCCGCGCTGTACAGATACAGCGCACTGGACGTCACCACGACGTTCTTGACCACAGCCCTGGTCGGCTTCCCCACCTTCGTCATCGGCTTCCTGCTGAAGAAGTACCTCGCGCTGGAACTTCAGTGGCTGCCGATCGACGGCGACTCCTTCGACGCCCTGATCCTTCCCGCGCTGACCCTGGCCCTGGTGGACATCGCCTTCGTGGCCCGCCTCACCCGCGGCACCATGCTGGAGGTGCTGCGCGCGGACTACGTCAAGACCGCGGTGGCCAAGGGCCTTCCGCGCCGCCGCGTGCTGTTCAAGCACGTCCTGCGCAACTCGGTCATCCCCGTCGTGACCTACCTGGGCATCGCCTTCGGCGCCCTGCTCGGCGGCGCGCTGATCACCGAGACGATCTTCAACTGGGACGGTGCCGGTCTGGCGCTGGTCCAGGCGGTGCAGCAGCAGAACAACCCGATCGTGATCGGCGTGGTCACCTACAGCGTCGGCATCTTCATCGTTCTCAGCCTCCTCGTCGACATGCTCTACGCAGCACTCGACCCGCGCATCCGCCTCAGCTGACCGTCCCCAAGGAGATTTCCCATGACTGAGCTCGTCAAGAGCCCGGCGCTCGGGGACGAGGCCCCCGCGCCCGAGAAGGCCGCCGTCGTGCCCGCCCCCAAGCAGATCAGCCAGTGGGGCGAGATCCGCCACCGCTTCGTGCAGAACAAGCTGGCCGTCGTCGGCCTGTGCATCGTCACCCTGCTGTTCCTGACCGCGGCGTTCGGCGACTTCATCGCGCCGTACGACCCCCAGGACCAGGACCTCATGAACACCCTGGCGAGCCCGGGTGGAGAACACCTGATGGGCACCGACTCGCTCGGTCGCGACGTGTTCTCCCGCCTCATAGCCGGCACCCGCATCGCCGTCCTCGTCGGTCTCGCGTCGATCCTCTTCGCCGTGCTGATCGGTGTCCTGCTCGGCGCCGTCGCGGGCTACTTCGCCCGGTTCGCCGACCCGGTCATCATGCGCATGGCCGACGTCTTCCTCGCGTTCCCGATGCTCATCGGCGCCATGGTCATCATCCTGGTGACCGGCCGCGGCATCACGCCGGTGATCATCTCGCTGGCGATCTTCTCGTGGGCCACCGTCGCCCGACTGCTGCGCAGCTCGATCCTGTCGGTGCGCGAGATGGACTACGTGCACGCCGCGAGGGCGCTCGGCGCCAGCGGCCCGCGGATCATCCGCAAGCACATCCTGCCCAACTCGCTGACCGCGGTGCTGGTCTACGCGACCTTCAACGTCGGTACCGCGATCATCGGTGTGGCCGCCCTGTCCTTCCTCGGCGCCGGCGTCCCGGTGAACATCCCCGAGTGGGGCAACATGCTCGCCGACGGCCAGGCCTACATCGGGGTCCAGGACTACCTGTGGATGTTCCCCAGCCTCTTCGTCGTGGTCACCGTGCTCGGCTTCGCCTTCGTCGGCGACGGCCTGCGTGACGCGCTCGACCCGAAGCTGCGGTAGGGCCACCCGATGCTCCGAGACAACAACAGCAAGCAGGACGAAGGTGGCGGCGTGACCACGTCGGAGATTCTCAGCGGAACGGAGACGGACACCCGTCCCGGCACCCCGCTGCTGGAGGTGGACAACCTCCAAGTCGAGTTCAAGACCCGTGACGGGGTCGTCAAGGCCGTCAACGGCGTGAGCTACAGCGTCAGCTCCGGCGAGACCCTCGCCGTGCTCGGCGAGTCCGGCTCCGGCAAGTCCGTCACCGCTCAGGCGATCATGGGCATCCTCGACAGCCCGCCCGGACGGATCGCCGGCGGCGAGGTGCGCTTCCACGGCAAGGACATCCTCAAGATGTCCGACGAGGAGCGCCGCAAGCTCCGCGGCAACAAGATGTCGATGATCTTCCAGGACGCGCTGTCCTCGCTGAACCCGGTCTACTCGGTCGGCAACCAGCTCGGCGAGATGTTCACCGTGCACCGCGGCATGTCCAAGAAGGACGCCAAGGCCAAGGCCATCGAGCTCATGGACCGCGTGAAGATCCCCGCCGCCAAGGCGCGCGTGGGGGACTACCCGCACCAGTTCTCCGGCGGCATGCGCCAGCGCATCATGATCGCCATGGCCCTCGCCCTGGAGCCGGACCTGATCATCGCCGACGAGCCCACCACGGCTCTCGACGTGACGGTCCAGGCCCAGGTCATGGACCTGCTCGCGGAACTCCAGCGCGAGATGAACATGGGCATGATCCTGATCACCCACGACCTCGGCGTCGTCGCCGACGTCGCGGACAAGATCGCGGTCATGTACGCGGGCCGCATCGTCGAGACCGCCCCGGTCCACGAGATCTACAAGCGCCCGTCCCACCCGTACACCCGCGGCCTGCTCGACTCGATCCCGCGCCTGGACCAGAAGGGCCAGGAGCTCTACGCGATCAAGGGCCTGCCGCCCAACCTGCTCAAGGTCCCCAGCGGCTGCGCGTTCAACCCGCGCTGCCCCAAGGCGACCGACCTCTGCCGTACGGAGATCCCCGTACTGCACCAGGTCACCGAGCAGGACGGCACCGAACTGCCCGGCCGCGGCAGCGCGTGCCACTTCTGGAAGGAGCAGATCCATGGCTGAGCTCATCAAGAACGCCACCGAGCGCGAGCCGATCCTCCAGGTACGCAACCTGGTCAAGCACTTCCCGCTGACCCAGGGCATCCTGTTCAAGAAGCAGGTCGGCGCGGTCAAGGCGGTCGACGGGATCTCCTTCGACCTCTACAAGGGCGAGACCCTCGGCATCGTCGGCGAGTCCGGCTGTGGCAAGTCCACCGTCGCGAAGCTGCTGATGAACCTGGAGACGGCCACCGCGGGCGAGGTCTTCTACAAGGGCCAGGACATCACCAAGCTGTCCGGCAAGGCCCTGAAGGTCGTCCGCCGCAACATCCAGATGGTCTTCCAGGACCCGTACACCTCGCTGAACCCGCGCATGACGGTCGGCGACATCATCGGCGAGGCCTTCGAGATCCACCCCGAGGTGGCTCCGAAGGGCGACCGCCGGCGCAAGGTCCAGGAGCTCCTGGACGTGGTGGGCCTGAACCCGGAGTACATCAACCGGTACCCGCACCAGTTCTCCGGCGGCCAGCGCCAGCGCATCGGCATCGCCCGCGGCCTGGCCCTCCAGCCCGAGATCATCATCTGCGACGAGCCGGTCTCCGCGCTCGACGTGTCGGTGCAGGCGCAGGTCATCAACCTGATGGAGAAGCTCCAGGACGAGTTCGAACTGTCCTACCTCTTCATCGCGCACGACCTGTCGATCGTCCGGCACATCTCGGACCGCGTGGGCGTCATGTACCTGGGCAAGATGGCCGAGATCGGCACCGACACCCAGATCTACGACCACCCGACCCACCCGTACACGCAGGCGCTGCTGTCTGCCGTCCCGGTCCCCGACCCGGACGCCCGCGAGGGCCGCGAGCGGATCATCCTCACCGGCGACGTCCCGTCCCCGGCCAACCCGCCGTCGGGCTGCCGCTTCCGCACCCGCTGCTGGAAGGCCCAGGACAAGTGCTCCACCGAGGAGCCGCTGCTGGCGGTCCCGGAGCGCTTCAAGGGCCAGGACACCTTTGCCGCGCACGACTCGGCCTGCCACTTCGCGGAGGAGAAGGCCATCCTGGCCGTCTGACCCCCGCAGGCGCACGTCCTCCAGGGCGCCCGGTCCCGGATTCCTTCCGGCACCGGGCGCCCTGGCGTTTCCTGCCGCCGGGCCGGGCCGTCCGGACCGGGCCGTCCGGACCGGGCCGTCCGGCAAAGTCGGTTGCGTCCGCCCGACGACCGGGCCGAGAGTGGCCCGATGACCGCCATGCTGACCGTCCGACCCGCCGGGCCCGGGGACGCGTCCGACATCTGCGCCCTGCTCAACGCCGTCGACATGATCGAGATCGGCCGTCCGGAGACCGACCTGGGCACCGTCGAGGCCGACCTGCACCACCCCGGCGTCGACCTGGCCACCGACTCCTGGCTCGCCTTCCACGGCGGCCGGCTCGTGGCCTACGCCATGGTCTGGGCGGACTCCGGCCCCGGACGCGTCGACGGGGACCACTACGTGCTGCCGGACCATCAGGAGGCGGCCCTCCTGCTCCTGGAGCGGATGGAGGCCCGGGCCCGCGAGATGGCCGCGGGCACCGGCACCGGCGTCCTGCGGATCCAGCTCAACGTGGCCCCCACCCTCGACCTCGGCCTGCTGCGCGGGCGCGGCTACCGGACGATCCGCCACTACCAGGTCATGACCCGCGCGGTGAGCCCGTCGGGAGACCTCCCGCCCGCCCTGCCGGCCGGCCTGACCCTGCGTCACTGCGCGGCCGACGAGGCCGACCGCCGCCGGGCCCACGCCCTGGTGGAGGAGACCTTCGCGTCGCACTTCGGCCATGTGGGCCGCCCGTACGAGGCCTGGCTGGACCACCTCGACGCCCGCGACCTCGACTGGTCCCTGGTCTGGATCGCCTCCCGCGCGGGGGAGGGCGACGTGGCCGTCCTGCTCACCCGGGACGACCGCACCAGCATGGGCTGGGTCAGCCACCTCGGCGTACGCAAGGACCAGCGCGGCCTCGGCACCGGGGGCCTCCTGCTGCGCCACGCCTTCGCGGCCTACGCCCAGCGGGGCCGCGACACCGTGGGCCTCGGCGTGGACACCGCCAACGAAACCGGCGCACTCGCGCTCTACGAGGCGCACGGCATGGGCCTGCACTACGCGGTCGACACCTGGGAGCTGCCGTTGCACTCGCAGGGGTGACAGGCGCGTGACGCGGGAGTGCAATCGGTCCAACGAGGAGTGTGCGGGACCCCACATAGGGTGACATTGGGCCCTACGTGAGTCTTGGGATCCATAGGAGGCACTCCATGCGCGGAGCCACCCACGTCAAGTGGGCCGCATGTGCGGTGGCCGTCGCCCTCGCGGCGACGGCCTGCGGCGGCGGAAGCGACAGCGGCGGAGGCGGCGGCGGTGCGGGAATCGTCTCGTCCTCCTGGGGTGACCCGCAGAACCCGCTGGAGCCGGCCAACACCAACGAGGTGCAGGGCGGCAAGGTCCTCGACATGCTCTTCCGGGGACTGAAGCGGTACGACCCGAAGACCGGCGAGGCCAAGAACATGCTCGCCGAGAAGATCGAGACCACCGACAGCCAGAACTTCACCATCACGCTGAAGGACGGCTGGAAGTTCAGCAACGACGAGCCCGTCACCGCCCAGTCCTTCGTGGACGCCTGGAACTACGCGGCGGACGTGCGCAACAAGCAGAACAACGCACCGTTCTTCTCCGACATCGTCGGCTACGCGGACCTGCACCCGGCCTCCGGGGAACCCAGGACCAAGACGATGTCCGGACTCGTCGTCAAGGACCCCAAGACCTTCACCGTCGCCCTGAAGGAGAAGTTCTCCACCTGGCCCGAGACCCTCGGCTACCAGGCCTTCTCCCCGCTGCCCCAGTCCTTCTTCACCGACCACGCCGGCTGGCTGAACAAGCCCGTCGGCAACGGCCCGTACACGGTGGACTCCTACACCAAGGGCACCGGCATGAAGCTGCGCAAGTGGGAGGGGTACCCCGGTGAGGACAAGGCCCAGAACAGCGGCGTGGACCTCAAGGTCTACACCGACAACAACACCGCGTACACGGACCTGATCTCCGGCAACCTCGACCTCGTCGACGACGTCCCGGCGCAGCAGCTGAAGAACGTCAAGAACGACCTCGGCGACCGGTACATCAACCAGCCGGCCCTGATCATCCAGACGCTCACCTTCCCCCTCTACGACCCCCAGTGGGGCAAGGAGGGCATGGAGAAGGTCCGCCGGGGCATCTCACGGGCGATCAACCGCGACGAGATCACCCGGCAGATCTTCCACGAGACCCGCACCCCGGCCAAGGACTGGACCTCACCCGCCCTCGGCGACAAGGGCGGCTTCTCCGCGACCGCCTGCGGCGACGCCTGCACCTACGACCCCGCGGCCGCCAAGCAGCTCATCCAGGAGGGCGGCGGCCTGCCGGGCGGCAGGATGACCCTCACCTCGAACGTGGACACCGGTTCGCACCGCGACTGGATGGACGCCGTCTGCAACAGCATCAACAACGCCCTCGGCGAGGGACCGGTCTGCACGGTCAACCCCATCGGCACCTTCGCGGACTTCCGCAACCAGCAGAGCGCCTTCAAGCTGACCGGCCCCTTCCGCTCCGGCTGGCAGGCCGACTACCCGCTGATCCAGAACTTCCTGGAGCCGCTGTACTACACGGGCGCGTCCTCCAACTACGGCAAGTTCAGCAACCCGGACTTCGACAAGCTCGTCGACACGGCCAACCAGGAGAGCGACGCGGCCAAGGCGACCGCCACCTTCCAGGACGCCGAGAAGATCCTCGCCGAGCAGATGCCGTCCATCCCCCTCTGGTACCAGAACGGCAGCGCCGGGTACTCCGAGCGGCTCTCGGACGTGACCCTCAACCAGTTCAGCGTCCCGGTCTACGACCAGATCAAGGTCAGCTGACCCGCCGACGGACTCCTCACCGGGCCCCCCGCCGCGCGCGGGGCCCCGCCGAGCCCCCAGACGCTGAGCCCACCGAAAGCATGGAGCACTCCATGGGACGTTATGTGATCCGGCGGCTGCTCCAGATGATCCCGGTGTTCATCGGCAGCACCTTCCTGATCTTCTTCATGGTCTACGCGCTCGGTGACCCCGTCGCGGCACTCTTCGGCGACAAGGCCCCCGACCCCGCCACCGCCGCGCGCATCCGCAAGGACCTCTACCTCGACCAGCCCCTGTGGAAGCAGTACCTCCACTACATGGGCCAGATCTTCCAGGGCGACTTCGGCACGGCCTTCAACGGCCAGGAGGTCACCTCCCTGATGGCGACGGCCTTCCCCGTCACCCTGCGCCTGACCGTCGTCGCGATCGTCATCGAGATCGTCGTCGGCATCACCCTCGGCGTGGTCAGCGGGCTGCGCCGCGGCAAGGCCGTCGACACCGGCCTGCTGGTGGCCACCCTCGTCGTGATCTCCGTGCCCACCTTCGTGACCGGCTATCTGCTCCAGTACCTCTTCGGCGTGAAATGGGGCTGGGTCCGGCCCACCGTCTCCCCGGACGCCCCCCTGAACGAACTGATCCTGCCCGGCATCGTCCTCGCCCTGGTCTCCCTCGCGTACGTCACCCGCCTCTCGCGCACCTCGATCGCCGAGAACGTCAAGGCCGACTACGTGCGCACCGCCGTGGCCAAGGGGCTGCCGCGGCGCAGGGTCATCACCCGGCACCTGCTGCGCAACTCCCTCATCCCGGTGGTCACCTTCA
This sequence comes from Streptomyces sp. NPDC058646, assembly GCF_042716875.1. Lineage (NCBI taxonomy): Bacteria > Bacillati > Actinomycetota > Actinomycetes > Kitasatosporales > Streptomycetaceae > Streptomyces > Streptomyces sp. NPDC058646. Next base: position 71,046 of record NZ_JBHXRK010000010.1, read on the forward strand.
TCGGCACCGACATCGGCGCCCTGATGGGCGGGGCCATCGTCACCGAACGGATCTTCAACATCCACGGCGTCGGCTACCAGCTCTACCAGGGCATCCTGCGGAACAACGCCCCGACGGTGGTCGGATTCGTGACCATCCTCGTCATCGTCTTCCTCCTGGCGAACCTGCTCGTCGACCTGCTCTACGCGGTCCTGGACCCGAGGATCCGTTATGCCTGAGCGCGAGACCCCCGAAGGCCCCGGCGGCTACGACCCCGTGGGCCCGCGCCCGCACGAGGCGATCTCCCCCACCGGCCAGGGAGGTGCCATGGACCTCGCGCTGGAGGAGGCCGAGAGCTTGGAGAAGACCCCGGGCCCCGGCCCGGAGGGCGCCCCGCGGGAACGGGCCCGCTCCCTGTGGTCCGACGCCTGGCACCAGCTGCGCCGCAACCCCGTCTTCATCCTGTCCTCGCTGCTGATCCTCTTCCTCGTCCTCATCGCGATCTGGCCGCAGCTCATCGCGAGCGGAAACCCGCTCCAGTGCGACCTGTCGAAATCACAGGAGGGATCCGCCCCCGGCCACCCCTTCGGCTACGACACGCAGGGCTGCGACGTGTACACCCGTACCGTCTACGGCGCCCGCGCCTCCATCACGGTGGGCGTCTGCGCCACCCTCGGCGCCGCCCTGCTCGGCTCCGCGCTCGGCGGGCTGGCCGGCTTCTTCGGCGGCTGGAGCGACTCCCTGCTCTCCCGGGTCGCCGACATCTTCTTCGGCATCCCGGTCATCCTCGGCGGCCTGGTCTTCCTGTCCGTCGTCACCAGCACCACCGTCTGGCCGGTGGTCGGCTTCATCGTGCTCCTCGGCTGGCCGCAGATCGCCCGCATCGCCCGAGGATCGGTGATCACCGCCAAACAGAACGACTACGTGCAGGCGGCCCGGGCCCTCGGTGCGGGCAACGCCCGGATGCTGCTGCGGCACGTCGCGCCCAACGCCGTCGCACCCGTCATCGTCGTCGCCACCATCGCGCTGGGCACCTACATCGCCCTGGAGGCCACGCTCTCCTTCCTCGGCGTGGGGCTGCGCCCGCCCACCGTCTCCTGGGGCATCGACATCTCCAACGCGGCCTCGCAGATCCGCAACGCCCCGCACATGCTGCTCTACCCCGCGGGCGCGCTCAGCCTGACCGTGCTCGCCTTCATCATGCTCGGCGACGCGGTGCGCGACGCCCTCGACCCCAAGCTGCGCTGAGGAGCCCCGCACATGCTGCTCGAAGTCCGCGATCTGCACGTGGAATTCAAGACGCGCGACGGAGTCGCGAAGGCGGTCAACGGCGTCAACTACTCGGTGGACGAGGGCGAGACCCTCGCCGTGCTCGGCGAGTCCGGCTCGGGCAAGTCGGTGACCGCCCAGGCCGTGATGGGCATCCTCGACATGCCGCCCGGCCGGATCGGCGGCGGGGAGATCCTGTTCAAGGGCAAGGACCTCCTGAAGATGAAGGAGGAGGAACGGCGCAAGGTCCGCGGCGCCGAGATGGCCATGATCTTCCAGGACGCGCTCTCGTCCCTGAACCCCGTCCTGAGCGTGGGCGCGCAGCTCGGCGAGATGTACGAGGTCCACCGCGGGATGTCCCGCAAGGACGCCAGGGCCAAGGCCGTCGAGCTGATGGACCGGGTGAAGATCCCGGCCGCGAAGGAGCGGGTGGGGGACTACCCGCACCAGTTCTCCGGCGGCATGCGCCAGCGCATCATGATCGCCATGGCGCTGGCCCTGGAGCCCTCGCTGATCATCGCCGACGAACCGACCACGGCCCTGGACGTCACCGTCCAGGCCCAGGTCATGGACCTGCTGGCCGAGCTCCAGCGCGAGCTGAACATGGGCCTGATCCTGATCACCCACGACCTCGGCGTCGTCGCCGACGTCGCGGACAAGATCGCGGTCATGTACGCGGGCCGGATCGTCGAGGCGGCCCCGGTCCACGAGATCTACCGGGCTCCCGCGCACCCGTACACGCGCGGCCTGCTCGACTCGATCCCGCGCCTGGACCAGAAGGGCCAGGAGCTGTACGCGATCAAGGGACTGCCGCCCAACCTGCTGGCCATCCCGCCCGGGTGCGCCTTCAACCCGCGCTGCCCGATGGCGCAGCCGGTGTGCCGCACCGACGTACCGCCGCTGTACGAGGTCACCGGGTCCCCGGTGCCGCGCGCCAGCGCCTGCCACTTCTGGAAGGAGTGCCTCCATGCCTGAGTCCCTTCTGGAAGTGAAGGACCTCGTCAAGCACTACCCGCTGACCCAGGGCATCCTCTTCAAGAGGCAGGTCGGCGCGGTCAAGGCCGTCGACGGGGTCTCCTTCGAGCTGCGCCCCGGCGAGACGCTCGGCATCGTCGGCGAGTCCGGCTGCGGCAAGTCCACCGTGGCCAAGATGCTGGTCAACCTGGAGCGGCCCACCTCGGGCGCGATCTCGTACAAGGGCGAGGACCTCACCAAGCTGTCCGGCAAGGCGCTGAAGGCGGTCCGCCGCAACATCCAGATGGTCTTCCAGGACCCGTACACCTCGCTGAACCCGCGCATGACGGTCGGCGACATCATCGGCGAGCCGTACGAGATCCACCCCGAGGTCGCCCCCAAGGGCGACCGCCGGCGCAAGGTCCAGGACCTCCTGGACGTGGTCGGCCTGAACCCGGAGTACATCAACCGGTACCCGCACCAGTTCTCCGGCGGCCAGCGCCAGCGCATCGGCATCGCCCGCGGCCTGGCCCTCCAGCCCGAGATCATCGTCGCCGACGAGCCGGTCTCCGCGCTCGACGTCTCCGTCCAGGCCCAGGTGATCAACCTCCTGGAGCGCCTCCAGAGCGACTTCGACCTCTCGTACGTCTTCATCGCGCACGACCTCTCGATCGTCCGGCACATCTCGGACCGGGTCGGCGTCATGTACCTGGGCCGGATCGTCGAGATCGGCACCGACACCCAGATCTACGACCACCCGACCCACCCGTACACCCAGGCCCTGCTCTCGGCCGTGCCCGTCCCCGACCCGCAGGCGCGCGCCCACCGCGAGCGGATCATCCTCTCCGGCGACGTCCCGTCCCCGGCGAACCCGCCGTCCGGCTGCACCTTCCGCACCCGCTGCTGGAAGGCCGAGGCGCGCTGCGCGGCCGAGGTCCCGCTGCTCGCGGTGCCGGAGGTCTTCCCCTCGGGCCCCGCCGCCCATCCTTCGGCCTGTCACTTCGCGGCGGAGAAGCAGGTCGTGCCGCACACGGCACCCCCTCCGGGGCCGCCCGGCCCGCCGGTGAAGGAGTAGGTCAGGTCGACCGCTCATTTCCGGCCACCCGCATATGCGCGGCACGGTGACCCCGGTCACCGTGCCAACTCCGTTTACACGCAGGCAACTTGCCCGTTTCTGCCCCGAGATGAGGGACGGGCAGCCTGACGGGTGTGCGGCCGTGCGGGTGCCGACGGCCGGCCGGGGAGGCGTCACGCCTGTCCGGCCGGCCATCCCCGTGCCCCTTCTCATGCGCGGCGTGCGCCCCTCGTGCTGCCGGATTTCGATCGATGCGCTGGCACGGATAGTTATGATCCGTAGCACGCGGTGGGTATGACTCCTGCCGAGCACGAATATGCGTACCCGATATCCGCTCGACGTGGAGGTGAAACGCCGTGGCACTCTCGATCTCCGCCGTGGTGCTGCTGGCGATCATCGTCTTCCTGCTGGTCCGCAAGTCGGGCCTGAAAGCAGGACACGCGGTGGTCTGCGTGCTGCTCGGTTTCTACCTGGCGAGCTCCACCGTGGCGCCGACCCTCAGTCAGCTCACCTCGAACGTGGCCAGCATGATCAGCGGCCTCAAGTTCTAGGGAGGGTCCCGGACCTGACCGGGGGCGTGCCCCGCGGGCCGGGCAGGGCCCGCGCCGCCCGGCACGCCCTAGGCTAGGTCCATGAACGGTCTTCCCGCCCGCCGTCTGCTGCTCGTGCACGCGCACCCGGACGACGAGTCGATCAACAACGGCGTCACCATGGCCAAATACGCGGCCGAGGGGGCCCACGTCACCCTGGTGACCTGCACCCTCGGCGAGGAGGGCGAGGTCATCCCGCCCGGGCTCGCCCACCTGGCCGCCGACCGCGAGGACACCCTCGGCGCCCACCGCGTCGGCGAGCTCGCCGACGCCATGGCCGAACTGGGCGTCACCGACCACCGGTTCCTCGGCGGCCCCGGCCGCTTCCGGGACTCCGGGATGATGGGCGCCCCGCAGAACGAGCGCCCGCAGGCCTTCTGGTCGGCAGACGTGGACGAGGCGGCCGCGTACCTCGTCGAGGTGCTCCGGGAGGTCCGCCCGCAGGTCCTCGTCACCTACGACCCGGACGGAGGCTACGGCCACCCCGACCACATCCAGGCCCACCGGGTCGCCATGCGCGCCGCGGAACTGGCGGCCGAGAGCGCCTACCGGCGCGACCTCGGGGCACCGCACCAGGTGCAGAAGATCTACTGGAACCGCGTCCCGCTCTCGGTGGTCGAGGAGGGCTTCGCCCAGCTCCGGGCGGCCCGCGGGAACCGCCCGGAGGCTGCCGGGGGAGCGGGGGCGGCCTTCCCCGGACTGGCGGCACCGGCCGACGTGCCCGGAGTCGTGGCAGACGAGCGCATCACCGCCGAGATCGGTGACGACGAGCGCCACGCCGCCGCCAAGGCGGCCGCCATGCGGGCCCACGCCACCCAGATCGCCGTGGACGGGCCCTTCTTCGCCCTCTCCAACGACCTGGCGCAGCCGCTGTTCACCCGCGAGTACTACGAGCTGGTGGCGGGCGAGCCGGGCGCCCCGGCGGGCGAGCGCGAGCGCGACCTGTTCGCGGGGGTGCGGGCATGAGCGGGAACCTCACCCCGGGGCGGATCGCCGCCTGCCTGGGCCTGTTGGCGGCCGGAGCGCTGACCGGCGCGGCCGGCTGGCTGGTGGTGGACCTGTGGTTCCCCGCCGGACTGCTGCTCGGACTCCTCGCGCTCTTCGGGCTGTTCCTGGGCGGCCGGATCGCCCTCGGCACCGGGCTCGGCGTGGGCGGTGCGGCCGCCGGCTGGTTCCTCGCGTACGTGATGCTCAGCGTTCCGAGGCCGGAGGGGGACTTCCTGCTGAGTTCGTCCGGTATCGCCATGTACGCCTATCTTTTGGGTGGAACCGCACTCGCTGTGATCTGCGCCACGATGCGGGGTCCGCAGGATCGTCCGATTCCGGCCGCGCGGCCTGCCAAGTGACGTGGTGTCGGACCCCGTAGGGCTACCGGCCCGAGGCGGTCCGCACGCCCCTTGAGGGGGGTTTGACCCGGGTCATGGGGAACCTCTGATTCCCCGTGGTCAGTTGCGCCCGGGCGGCGGCCAGTATGGTGGACGGGCCGCCGAGCTGCCCGCGCACGGTATGACGGGCGGCGGAGCCAACCGGGAGAACCTGCCTTGAGTCGTGAAACTGACAGTTCGTCCTCCGGGCCCCAGGGGCACGGCGGAGCCGCCTACCCCTCGGGTACGCCGCCGTATGGAACCGGCCAGTATCCGTCCACGGCTGTGCCACCCGGGCCTGGAGCGGCGAACGCCCCGGAGGAGAACCCTGTGACCTCGAAGCCGTCCACGCCCGACTCGGACGGGCCGAAGACCGAGACCACCCTGACGACCCGGATCCGGATCAACATCCCGGGTTCGCGTCCGATTCCGCCCGTGGTCGTCCGCAAGGCCATGGGGGCCGCTGCCGACCGCGACGACCGCCCGGTCCCGCAGCCGGACGCGCAGCAGGCGCCCGAGCCGGGTCCCGCGCCGCGGCCGGCGCCCCAGCCGACCCGGATCGAAGCCGCGCCGGAGCCCCTTCCCGTGCGGAGCCCGGCAGCCGGCGCCCCCCGCCCGGCCCCCGCCCCCGGGTCCGCGCCGGCCGGGGGGGAGGCGGCCGGCAACTGGTTCGCCCCCCGCAAGGCCCCGAACCCCGCCGCCGCACCGCCCCCGCAGGCATCCGCCGCCCCGGCGCCCCCGGCCGCGCCGCAGCCCCCGCCCGCACCGGGAGCGGGCTACGCCCCGCCCCGGACCACGCCGCCCCCGCCGGTGCCCGGCGCGGGCTACGCGCCGCCGCGCACCACCCCGCCCCCGCCCGTCCCCGGCTACGGCCAGGACCCGACGGGTCAGGGCCCGCGCGTCGGCGGCCCGGGCGCGGGCGCGACCCAGGGCTTCCCGGCGTACGGGAGCGGGCAGGAGGACGGCGGCCCCGGCACCGAGGCGTTCCCCGCCTACGGCAGCCAGGACGCCGTCCCCGCCGGCCCCACCGGCGGCCCCGGCTTCGGCACCGCCCCCGTCGACGGCTCCCGCCCCGGCGAGGCACCGCGCTGGCCCGGCCCCGAACTGGACGGCCCGGCGCCGGCCCCCCGGCCGACGCCCCCGCTGCCCCCGCCCGCCCCGGCCCCGGCAGCGGCTGGCTCGGCCGCGCCGAAGCCGGCGGCCGCCGCCAAGCCCGCCAGGAAGGGCCGCTCCAAGCTGGTCCTCCTCGGCGGCGGCGTCGTGGCCCTCCTCGGCGTGGCCTACGGCGCCGGGCTGCTCCTGAACCACTCCGACGTCCCCAAGGGCACCACCGTCCTCGGCGTCGACATCAGCGGCAGCCGCGACGAGGCCGTGGCCAAGCTCCAGAAGGCCTTCGGCAGCCGCGCGACCGCCCCGCTGCAGCTCAGCGTCGGCGGCAAGCAGGTCGAGCTGAAGCCCGAGAAGGCCGGCCTGACCCTGGACAGCCAGACCACCGTCCGCAACGCGGCGGGCAGCGACTACAACCCCGTCACCGTCATCGGCTCGCTCCTCGGCCAGGAGCGCAAGGCCACCGCGGTGATGCCGGTCGACGAGGAGAAGCTCCAGGTCGCGCTCCAGGAACTGGCCGGCACCGCCGGCACGGCCACCGAGGGCACGATCAAGTTCGACACGGGCAAGGCCGTCGCCGTCCCCGGCACGCCCGGCACCACCCTCGACGTGGACGCCTCCGCGGAGCAGGTCACCAAGGCCTTCCACGACATGGTGGCCACCGGCAAGCCGACCTCGCCCGAACTGCCCGTCACCACCAAGCAGCCGGTCATCGACCAGGCCGAGCTCGACCGGGCGATGAAGAGCTTCGCCGAGCCGGCGATGTCCGCCAACGCGGTCGTCAAGGCCGGCGGCAAGTCCCTTCCCTTCGGCAGCAAGTCCCTGCCCCGCATCCTCAGCATGCAGGTCGTGGACGGGCACCTCGTGGAGAAGTACGACCTGGAGGCGCTGAAGGAGACCTACGGGAACACCTTCGACGGGGTCCTGATCACCCGCGGCACCGGAGCCAAGACCGCGGTCACCCCGCAGGACGTCGCCGGCGCCCTCGGCACGGCCCTGCGCGGCAAGACCACGGCCGAACGGACCGTGGTCATCGACACCAACGCCGGCTAGCCGCCCCGGCCCTCCCGGGGCAGTCGTCGAGGAGCCCCCGGCCCGGATCCCGGGCCGGGGGCTCCGGCGCTGCCCGGCCCGGGCAGCGCCGGGGAGGCGCCGCGCAGCGGGCGGGGTCAGTTCAGCAGGGCGCGGGCGGAGGCCGCCTCGGAGCGGACGCGGGAGGCCGCGCCGGTGTCCACCGCGGCGACCACCTCGGCGTACGCCTCCAGTTCCGCCGCCCCCTCCCGGAAGGCGCCCCGCTCCACCAGCAGCCGCGCCCGCTCGTACCGCAGCGAGGCGGGGTGCGAGGGGAGCAGCAGCGAGAGCTCCAGGGCCCACAGGGCCACGGCCGACTGCTCCGGGCGGGAGGAGGCCCAGGCGCGGACGTTGTTCAGGATCCGCAGCACGATGTCCAGCGTCCTGGCGGGCGTGCGCGGCCCCTCCGCCAGCTCCGCAGGCCCGGCCCCCAGCGAGGCGCCGCCCGCGAAGGGGTCCACCACCACCCCGTCCTCCGGATCGCCGAATCCGATCACGAAGTGCCCCGGCAGGCCCAGCCCGTACACCGGGGCCCCCGCCCGGCGGGCGACCTCCAGCCACACCACCGACAGCAGGATCGGCAGCCCCCGCCGGCGCCGCAGCACCTCGTGCAGCAGCGAGGACGACAGCCGGTCGTAATCCGCCGGAGTGCCGTGGAACCCCAGCCGCCCGCCCAGCAGTTCCGTGACAGCCGAGGCCCACTGGCGCCCGCCCCGCAGCCCGTACGGCAGCATCCCGGCCAGCCGGTCCAGCTCGATCTGGGCCCGGTCCATGGCCCGCTCGTCCAGGTCCGGGTCGGCCTCCGCCGCCAGCAGCAGGCACAGCAGCGCGAGGTCCGGGCGCTCCGAGCGGGCCTCCGCCGCGAACTGCTCCCGCCGGTCCGCCGTACTCACGACGCCGTCCGGTAGTGGTGGTACGCGTGGTGCGTGGCGAAGCCCAGGCCGTCGTACAGGGCCCGCGCCGCCGCGTTGTCCGTCTCCACCTGGAGCCACGCCGCGGACGCGCCCTCCTCCAGGGCCCGCCGTGCCAGCGCCGCCATCACGGCGGTCGCCAGGCCCTCCCGCCGGTGCGCGGGATCGACCGTCACCGCCGCGAACCCGGCCCACCGGCCGTCCACCACGCACCGCCCGATCGCCCGGCCCCCGGGCAGCGCCGCGAACCACACCGACGGCCCCTCGACCAGCATCCGCCGGGCCAGGTCCGGGTCGGTGACCTTGCCGTAGCGCCCGAGCCACTCCTCGTCCGGGGCGCGGGTCAGCAGGACCTCCCCGGCGGCGGGCGCGTCCACGTCGGCCACCGGTGCCAGCCCGCCGATCCGCACCTGCGCCGACACCTCCGGGGTCCAGCCCCGCCGCTCCAGCTCGGCGCAGAGCAGTTCCTGGGTGCCCGCGGCGCCCGTGGCCGCCTGCACGTACGCCGGCAGTCCTCGTTCCGCGTACCAGTCGGTCACCCTCGTGAGTGCATCGTCCAGGGGTATGCCGGGGTCGCCGAGCGGCAGGACCGAGTTGGCGCGCCGGGTGAAGCCCGCGGCCGCCCGCAGCGTCCACTCGCCCAGCGGCTCGCTCTCCAGCGGCTGCCAGGACCGGGCGGCGACCCGCGTCAGCTCCTCGAAGGAGGCTGCCGGACCCCGCCTGCGGGCCGGTGCAGGAGGTACGACCTTGCCCGCGACCAGCGACGATTCCGCGATGCGGACGGACTGGCCGTCCTTCCTTGTGATCAGCAGCACACCCTCGTCCCAGAGTGTGAGAACCCCTACCGTGTCGGTGAACTCGGGGGATCCGCTCAGCCCCGCCTCCACCCGTCGTACAGACACGCGTTTACCCACGTCAGCCGGGGTGATACGGACCTCCAGCAGCCCACCCGCAGTGATTTCCACAGCTCTGTCCGCCCCTCCTGTTCGGATCGTGCCCGGGAACGGAGATACTAGGTGCGGGCATCGACGACGCCGCGCTCCCGCGCGATATGGAAAGCCCTACCGAGGAGGAACGAGAGCGTGACCTACGTCATCGCGGAGCCTTGTGTCGACGTCAAGGACAAGGCATGCATCGAAGAGTGCCCCGTCGACTGCATCTACGAGGGCCAGCGGTCCTTGTACATCCACCCGGACGAGTGCGTCGACTGTGGTGCCTGTGAGCCGGTCTGCCCGGTCGAGGCCATCTTCTACGAGGACGACACCCCGGAGGAGTGGAAGGACTACTACAAGGCGAACGTCGAGTTCTTCGACGAGCTCGGTTCGCCCGGTGGTGCCTCCAAGCTCGGCCTGATCGAGCGCGACCACCCCTTCGTCGCGGCGCTGCCCGCCGGCATCAACGGCGACGAGCACTGACCGTTCACGGCAGAAGCGCCCCTCGGTCCCGTACGGCCTGCCCGCCGCACGGGACCGAGGCGTTTACCCGCCCGCAGACCCCGTACTCAGAGAGAGCAGAGAGCACCGTGGCCGCAGTATCCGACCGTCTTCCCACCTTTCCCTGGGACAAGCTGGAGCCGTACAAGGCCACGGCGGCGGCCCACGCGGACGGCATCGTCGACCTGTCGGTCGGCACCCCTGTGGACCCGGTGCCCGAGCTGATCCAGCGCGCCCTGGTCGGCGCCGCGGACTCCCCGGGCTACCCGACGGTGTGGGGCACGGCCGCCCTCCGCGACGCGATCACGGACTGGGTGCGGGGCCGCCTCGGCGCGAGCGCCGCCGGACACCGCAACGTCCTGCCGGTGGTCGGCTCCAAGGAACTGGTGGCCTGGCTGCCGACCCAGCTGGGCCTGGGCGCCGGGGACAAGGTCGCGTACCCGCGGCTCGCCTACCCCACGTACGAGGTCGGCGCCCGCCTGTGCGGAGCCGAGGCCGTGGTCTACGACGACCCCACCGAGCTCGACCCGGCCGGGGTGAAGCTGCTGTGGCTCAACTCCCCGTCCAACCCCACCGGGAAGGTCCTCTCCAAGGAGGAGCTGATCCGGATCGTGGCCTGGGCGCGCGAGCACGGCATCCTGCTCTTCAGCGACGAGTGCTACCTGGAGCTGGGCTGGGAGGCCGAGCCCGTCTCCGTCCTCCACGACGAGGTGTGCGGGGGCTCGTACGAGGGCCTCGTCGCCGTGCACTCCCTCTCCAAGCGGTCCAACCTGGCCGGTTACCGGGCCGCCTTCGTCGCCGGTGACGCGGCCGTCCTGCGCGAGCTGCTGGAGATCCGCAAGCACGGCGGCATGATGACCCCCGCCCCGGTACAGGCGGCCACCGTCGCGGCCCTCGGCGACGACCGCCACGTCGAGGAGCAGCGGGCCCGCTACGCCGCCCGCCGCGCCGCGCTGCGCACCGCCCTGGAGGCGCACGGCTTCCGCGTCGAGCACAGCGAGGCGAGCCTCTACCTGTGGGTGACCCGGGACGAGCCCTGCTGGGACACCGTCGGCCACCTGGCGGAGCTGGGCATCCTGGTCGCGCCGGGCGACTTCTACGGCGAGGCCGGCGCGCGGTTCGTCCGCGTCGCCTTCACCGCCACCGACGAGCGGGTCGAGGCGGCCGTCAAGCGCCTCGGCTGACGGGCCGGCCGTCCGCAGACAGCCCGAAGGGGCCGGGAGTTCGCGCTCCCGGCCCCTTCGGCGTCCCGTGGACGGTCAGGCGCCCAGGCCTCCGGGCAGCCCGCCGGGCAGACCACCGGGCAGGCCGCCGGCCAGCGGCAGCCCGCCCGCCGGCAGGCCCTGGGTGGCGGCCGGCAGGTCCTGCGCGGCGGGCAGCCCGCCGAGCAGGCCGCCCGCGGTGCCCGCCAGGTCGGAGGCCGGAAGCGCCTCCGCGGCGGTGCCCGCCGCGTCCGTGACCACATCGGTCGCGGCCGCCGCGTCGGCGGTGTCCGGGGCGGTGAGCGAGCCCAGCTGCGGCACGGACTCCAGACCGGCGGCACTGGCCGCGCCGGCCGCACCGACCACGGGCGCTGTCCCGGCTGCGAGGAGCAGCGCGGCACGGGCGATCCGACGGGTCAGGGGGAGGGTCATGATGCTCCTAAGCGGTAGCGGCTGAGTACGCCGTGTACAACCGCTCGTGGGGCGGGTGGAGTTGCGGAGCAGGTAGGTAAAGGATCGGTAACGCATCGTTTAATCGGCTTCCGCGACAAACGCATCGGACCCCCGCCCACCAGGGCTTCCTTGCCCGGACGGCCCTCCGGGCCCGGCGGTCCGGTCACCCCCGCAGGAGTGACCGCTCGTACGCGTGGCCGGTCCCGGCCCACCAGCGTGTCGCCGGGGCGCGCGGGAGCCCGCGCGGAGGCCTCAGCGGGCCACGAAGATCCGTACCTCGCCGTCAGCGGCGTCGTGCGCATCACCGGCACCGGACGTGCCGGCGCCACCCTTCGGCTGCCACTTGCCCCGGGCCCTGCCGCCGGTCCAGCCCCCGTCCCCGTACGAGACCCGGGCGATGCCCAGCTCGTGGGACCGGGCCACCGCCCAGTGCGCCATCGCCCGGCCACGGCGCGCCTCGTCGGGTCCGCCGTCCCGCTCCAGCCGGAGGTTGATCTCGGGCTCCGGGACCCCGGCCCGCCCCGTCGTGCCGTCCGGGGCCCCGCCGGGGCTGCCGGCCGGGGCGCCCAGCGCCTGCTTGCCGAAGGCCCGCACCAGCTCCGCCCTGACCTCCTCCGGGTCACCGCGCAGCGGGGCCGGGCCCGAGCAGAACAGCACACCGCCCCCGCCGAAGGCAGACGTCAGCACCGTCGCGTCCGGCTCGTGCTTCGCGTACGCCTGCGGGTACCCGCTGCGCTGCACCTTCTGTGCGGCCACCGTCAGCGGCAGCCGCGAGTACCCCGGGACGTCGACGAGGTGGTCGTAGAAGATCCCGGCCGAGTACACCGGGTCCGTGATCTGCTCCGGGGTGCCCCAGCCCTGCGAGGGCCGCTGCTGGAAGAGGCCCAGCGAGTCACGGTCGCCGTGGTCGAGGTTGCGCAGCGAGGACTCCTGCATCGCGGTCGCCAGCGCGATGGTCACCGCCCGCTCCGGCAGCCCCTTGGCGATGCCGACGGCGGCTATCGTGGCCGCGTTCGCCGCCTGTTCGGGGGTCATCTCGTACTTCTGCCGGCTGTCGGCGCCCCCGGTGGCCGTGCAGTACGGCGCTCCGGCACCGCCGTTGGAGTCCCGTTGGACGGCGAAGTAGCCGATCACCGCGAGCAGCACGAGGAAACCGACGGCCGTACGGAGCGGCCTGCGACGACGGGGGCGGGGATGACGGGTCTCGGACACGCGGCCCACCGTACTTGAGGCATATGAAGCATCCACCGGCCGGACGAACGGGCTGTGTCCCATCCCGCCGGGTTAGGGTCGGTTCCATGCCCGAATCCGAGCTGGACCTCACCCTGGACGCCGCCGAGCTGACCGCCCGGCTCGTCGACATTCCTTCCGTGAGCGGCGACGAGAAGGTACTCGCCGACCTCGTGGAACACGCCCTGCGTGCCCTGCCGCACCTCACCGTGGACCGCTACGGCAACAACGTGGTGGCCCGTACGCACCTCGGCCGTGCCGAGCGCGTCGTACTCGCCGGCCACCTCGACACCGTGCCGATCGCCGACAACGTGCCGTCCCGCCTCGACGAGAACGGCGTCCTGTGGGGCTGCGGCACGACCGACATGAAGTCGGGGGTCGCCGTACAGCTGCGCATCGCGGCGACCGTGCCCGCACCCAACCGCGACCTCACCTTCGTCTTCTACGACCAGGAGGAGGTCGCCGCCGACCTGAACGGCCTCGGCAAGGTCGCCGAGGCCCACCCCGACTGGCTGACCGGCGACTTCGCGGTGCTCCTGGAGCCCTCGAACGCCGAGGTCGAGGGCGGCTGCCAGGGCACCCTGCGCGTCCTGCTGCGCACGGCCGGCGAGCGCGCCCACTCCGCGCGCAGCTGGATGGGCTCCAACGCCATCCACACGGCCGGACCGATCCTGGCCAGGCTGGCGGCGTACGAGCCCCGCAAGCCGGTCATCGACGGCCTGGAGTACCACGAGGGCCTCAACGCCGTCCGGATCGAGGGCGGCGTCGCCAACAACGTGATTCCCGACGCCTGCACGGTGACGGTCAACTTCCGTTACGCCCCCGACCGCAGCGAGGCCGAAGCGCTGGCCCACGTACGGGAGGTCTTCGCGGACTGCGACATCGCCGAGTTCGTCGTCGACGACTCCTCCGGCGGCGCCCTCCCGGGCCTCTCCCACCCGGCGGCCGCGGCGTTCATGGAGGCGGTCGGCGGCCGCGCCATGCCGAAGTTCGGCTGGACGGACGTCTCCCGCTTCAGCGGGCTGGGCGTACCGGCGGTCAACTACGGCCCGGGCGACGCCCTGCTGGCCCACAAGGTCGACGAGCGGGTCGGGACGAAGGCGATCCTGCACTGCGAGGAACGACTCCGTGCCTGGCTGACCGCCTGAATTCCGCTTCCCGTCACCTTCCTGCGCCTAACCTGATCCAACGATCAGCAGGAGGGAGCACATCATGGGCAACCACGGCATTCCCGACGGTTCCGCTCGTCGTCGGCCCGAGGAGCAGCAGCTCGGGCCGGTGCTGAGGAGGCGGAGCCAGGTGCAGGCGGGCAGTACGACGGACCAGCGGCTGCTGGACTCCGCCGGTCCCTCCGAGTGGGTGCACACCGATCCCTGGCGGGTCCTGCGCATCCAGTCGGAGTTCATCGAGGGCTTCGGCACGCTCGCCGAGCTGCCGCCCGCGATCAGCGTGTTCGGCTCGGCCCGCACCCCGGCGGGGACGCCCGAGTACGAGGCGGGCGAGCGGATCGGCGCCGCGCTGGTCGACGCCGGCTTCGCGGTGATCACCGGCGGCGGGCCGGGCGCCATGGAGGCGGCCAACAAGGGTGCGCGCGAGGCCGGCGGCATCTCGGTCGGCCTCGGCATCGAGCTGCCCTTCGAGCAGGGGCTCAACCAGCACGTGGACCTCGGGCTGAACTTCCGGTACTTCTTCGTCCGCAAGACGATGTTCGTCAAGTACAGCCAGGGGTTCGTCGTGCTGCCGGGCGGCCTCGGCACGCTGGACGAGATGTTCGAGGCGCTGACCCTCGTCCAGACGCAGAAGATCACCCGCTTCCCGATCGTGCTGTTCGGCACGGAGTACTGGAGCGGGCTGATCGACTGGCTGCGCAACACGGTGATCGCGCAGGGCAAGGCCTCGGAGAAGGACCTCTACCTGTTCCACGTCACGGACGACGTGGACGAGGCGATCGCGCTGGTGACGAAGGAAGTCGGCAAGTAGGCGCCGGGCCCGGGTCCTTGCCGGCCCGGGCCTGTCGTCCCGGCGTCCGCCGCCGGGCGGTCAGGCCAGGCCGCGGCGGGCGACGGCGGGCGGGCGGTGGCCCTGGATGGAGGCCACCATGTCGAGGATCTGCTTCGTCTCCGCGACCTCGTGGACCCGGTAGACCTGCGCGCCCAGCCAGGCCGAGACGGCCGTCGTGGCCAGGGTCCCCAGCAGCCGCTCCTTGACCGGCCTGTCGAGGGTCTCGCCGACGAAGTCCTTGTTGGACAGGGAGACCAGCACGGGCCAGCCGGTGCCGGCCATCTCCGCCAGACGGCGGGTGGCCTCCAGTGAGTGCCGGGTGTTCTTCCCGAAGTCGTGCCCCGGGTCGATCATGATCGATTCGCGGGGGACCCCCAGGGCCGCGGCGCGCTCCGCCAGACCGACGGTGACCCGCAGGATGTCCGCCATCACGTCCTCGTACGCGATCCGGTGCGGCCGGGTACGCGGCTCCACGCCGCCCGCGTGGGTGCAGACCAGCCCGGCCCCGTACCGCGCGGCGACCTCCGCCAGCTTGGGGTCCACCCCGCCCCACGCGTCGTTCAGCACGTCGGCCCCGGCCTCGCACACCGCCTCGCCGACCTCGTGCCGCCAGGTGTCCACGCTGATCACGACGTCCGGGTGGCGGCGCCGGACCTCGGCCACGAAGCCGACCGTGCGCCGCGCCTCCTCGGCCGCGTCCACGTGCTCGCCCGGTCCCGCCTTGACCCCGCCGATGTCGATGATGGCGGCGCCCTCGGCGACCGCCTGCTCGACGCGGTCCAGGGCCGGCTCGTCGAGGAAGGTCGCGCCCTGGTCGTAGAAGGAGTCCGGCGTCCGGTTCACGATGGCCATGATCACCGGCTCGTGGGTCTCGAACTCGCGCCTGCCCAGTCGCAGCATCCTGCTCTTTCCTCCTTCGGCGGCCCTTGCGCCTCGCCTGCGACCTTAACCTGGTGGCCGGAGTCTCTCAGGGGAGTTGATCGTGTTCTTCTTCTTGATGATCGCGCTGGTCGTGGTCGTGGCGGCGGTCACCCTCGCGGTGATCGGCGGCGGTTCGGAGGCCGTCCTGCCGGAAGCGGAGCCGGACCGGGTGGCCGACGGGCTGCCGGAGAGCCGGCCCGTCGTACGCGCCGACATCGACGCGCTGCGGCTGCCGGTCGCCCCCCGCGGCTACCGCATGGCCGAGGTGGACGACGTACTGGAGCGGCTGGCGGCGGAGCTGGCCGAGCGCGACGCCCGGATCGCCCAGCTGACGGCCGGGACGGCCGGACCGCAGGACGCGGTGCCCGGGCACGCGGGACACGCCGGCCGCGAGGACCAGGCCGGCCCCGCGGACGACGGCGAGCCCGCCGACCAGGTCGACCTCACGAAGCACGGCGAGCGGTGAGCGTCGCGGTCGCGGGCCCGGACGGGGCCCTGCGCTGCCCGTGGGCGCTCTCCGCGGGGCCCACCGGGGAGTACGTCGTCTACCACGACACCGAGTGGGGCCGCCCGGTCCACGGCGACGACGCGCTGTACGAGCGGCTGTGCCTGGAGGCCTTCCAGTCGGGACTGTCGTGGATCACGATCCTGCGGCGGCGGGAGGGCTTCCGCAAAGCCTTCGCCTCGTTCGAGATCGCCGCGGTCGCGGAATTCGGGCCGGCGGACGCGGAGCGCCTCCTCGCCGACGAGGGGATCATCCGCAACCGCGCGAAGATCGAGGCGACCTTGGCCAACGCGAAGGTGCTCGCCGGCTGGGAGCCGGGCGAACTGGACACCCTGATCTGGTCGCACGCCCCGGAGGACCCCGGCCCGGCCCCGCGGAGCACCGCGGGCGTCCCCGCGGTCACGCCCGGGTCCGTCGCACTGGCCAAGGCCCTGAAGAAGGCGGGCATCCGCTTCGTCGGCCCCACCACCGCCTACGCCCTGATGCAGGCCTGCGGCCTGGTCAACGACCACCTCGCCGACTGCGCCTCCCGCGACCCGGCCTGAGCCGGGCCGCGGCAGCACGCGGGCGGGGGCCGGCGGGACCGCGAGCCCCGGACCCGCCGGCTCAGCGGCCGAGGTAGACCGGCGGCTGCTTCGCGAGGAAGGCCTGGACGGCGATGCCGTGGTCCTCGGAGGCCCCCGCACGGGTCTGGAGCACGTCCTCGCGCTCCAGCGCCTCCGGCAGGGTGCGGGAGGCGCCGTACGCCAGGGACTCCTTCAGCGCCGCGTAGGCCACCGTGGGGCCCGAGGCCAGGGCGCGGGCCACCGACTCCGCCTCCGCGTGCAGGGAGTCAGAAGGGACCAGGCGGTTGGCGATCCCCAGCTCGTACGCCTCCTGCGCCTTGACCGAGCGCGGGAAGAGCAGCAGGTCGGAGGCGCGCGAGGCGCCGATCAGGCGGGGCAGGGTCCAGGAGACCCCGGAGTCGGCGGTCAGTGCCACGCCCGCGAACGAGGTGGTGAAGGACGCGGTGTCGGCGACGACCCGGAAGTCCGCCGCCAGCGCGAAGCCGAAGCCCGCTCCGGCCGCGACGCCGTTCACCCCGGCGACCACCGGCTTGGGCATCTCCGTCAGGGCCCGGACGATCGGGTTGTAGTGCTCCGCCACGGTGGTCATGGTGAGCGAGGAGCCGCCCTCGCGGTCGGCCGCCAGGTTCCCGATGTGCTCCTTGAGGTCCTGGCCCACGCAGAAGGCCCGGTTGCCCGCCGCGGTCAGCAGGACGGCCCGCACCGCGGAGTCGGCGGCCGCCGCCCGGACCGCGTCGCGCAGCGCGACCTTGGCCTCCGTGTTCATGGCGTTCATCGCGTCCGGACGGTTGATCGTGATGGTGGCGAGTCCGTCGGTCACTTCGTAGAGCACGCTGTCGGCCATGGCAGGGGGTCCCCCTTCGTCGCGGCTTGGCTACCGGCCGGTACCGGCCGGTGCAAGGGCCAGCATGGCGGACCGGACGGGAACGGCACATGTGATGTGCGTCAAAGAAAGCGGATGCCATTCGCCAGGGGCAGCTGCGAAGTATCGCAGGCGGGTCCCCGAAATGAGTGGTTTTGGCCGAGCGCGTTGCGCAAGCGTTCCCGAGCGATGTTGGTCATCGGGTCCTGACATGCGGGATAATGGCTGGGAAGCAATGTGTTCGATGCCGGGTATTAGGCGCCTGAATGGGGCCGTCGGCTGACGATGAACTGGTTTCAGGAAGGGGAACGAGCATGGCGGCCATGAAGCCGCGGACGGGCGACGGCCCGCTCGAGGTCACCAAGGAGGGGCGGGGCATCGTCATGCGCGTACCGCTCGAGGGCGGCGGTCGGCTCGTCGTCGAGCTGACCCCGGACGAGGCGGACGCCCTGGGTGACGCCCTGAAGAAGGTCGTCGGCTGACCCCCCAGGGACGCTGACCGCACTTTCACAGATTTTCTGCGCTGCCCCGACCGCGACGAGCGGTCGGGGCAGCGTTGTGTCCGCCGGTGCCCGCCGCCCCGGCCGGCCTCCTGCCCCGCTGAACCGCTTCTGCCCGCCGAACCGCTTCTGCCCCGCCCTGCGCCCTTCATCCGGAGCCGTGACGTGACCTTCGCCCCGCCCGCGCCGCCCGCCTTCGCCGACTGCACCCCCCGCCAGAAGACGGCCCGGGTCGTCACCGACGTCCTGGCACCCGGGAACCTCGTCGTGGCCCTGCTCCTGCTGATCGGCTGGCACAGCACCGGGTCGTGGACCGGCCTCGGCTGGGGCGTGCTCGCCGCGGTGTTCTGCGGCGGGATACCGATCGGCATCATCCGGCTCGGCGTACGGCGCGGCTCACTGACCGACCAGCACATCCGGGTGCGCCGCCAGCGGCTCGTGCCGATGGGGCTCAGCCTGCTGTCCGTCGCCGCCGGCATCACCCTCGTCCACGCCTTCGGCGCCCCGGCCGACGTGAGCGCGCTGGTCGTCGCGATGCTCGTCGGCCTCGCGTCGTCCCTGCTGGTCACCCTCGGCTGGCAGATATCCCTCCACATGTCGGTGGCGGGCGGCACCGTGATGGTCCTGCTGATCGTCTTCGGTGCGCCGATGCTGCTCGCGGTCCCCTTCGCGGTGGCCGTCGGCTGGTCCCGCCTGGCCCTGCGGGCGCACACCGCCGCCCAGCTCCTCGCCGGCACCGCACTCGGCGGCACGACGGCCCTCACCTTCGCCCTGCTGCGCTGACACGGGGTCCCCGGGGGCGTACGGGCCTCAGCGCCGGACGGGGTGCGGGGGCGGGGGTGCGGCGTACGGGCTCAGCGCCGGACGGCGCACAGCAGGCCGTCGCCCACCGGGAGCAGCGCGGCCTCCAGCGCCGGGCTCTCCCGGACGCTGCGCAGCAGTTCGCGGACCCGGAGCACCTCCACGGGCTGGGCCGCGGAGTCGACCGTACGGCCGTCGGAGAAGACCCCCTCGAAGCAGACCAGTCCGCCCGGGCGCAGCAGCCGCAACGATTCGGCGAGGTAGTCGAGGGATTCGGAGGGGTCGCCGTCGCAGAAGACGAGGTCGTATCCGCCGTCGGCGAGCCGGGGCAGCACGTCGAGCGCGCGGCCGGGGATGAAGCGGGCGCGGTTGCCGGCGAAGCCGGCGGCGCGGAAGGCCTGGCGGGCGAAGGCCTGCCGGTCCGCCTCGGGGTCCACGGTGGTCAGCACCCCGTCGGGACGCATCCCGTGCAGGAGGTGGATGCCGGAGACGCCGGTTCCGGTGCCGATCTCGGCGACCGCCTTGGCGTCCGCGGTGGCGGCCAGCAGGCGCAGCGCGGCCCCGGTACCGGGGGAGACGGAGCGCAGGCCCGCTTCCCTGGACCGGTCGCGGGCCCATCGCAGAGCGTCGTCCTCGGCGACAAACGCGTCGGCGAACGCCCAGCTCGTCTGCCGGTTGCCGGTAATGACCCTCTCCTGTCCCCATAGTTGGCGCAACGGTGACTGTATCCGTTGACGTCGGGAACCCGCAGATGGGACCGGGCGTTGTGAAGGGTGGACGCGGGATAAGAAGGGACGGGGCCGGGCAGATCGGTGGCCCGGAGCCGCTCCGGAGCCTCATTGCCGTGCAAAGTTACTGCAAAAATACTTATCCGGAGCTGACGGAGGGGGTGGCTATGGTAGGGACTCCACTGGACACCACCAGAGCCGATAGGGGAGGTGCGGCTGCGCCTGTGGATCGTGGGGGCGTACTGAGACGCCTCTTCTGGTCGGCTGGTGAGCCGAAATCCGTGACCGACATTGCTGACCGCTTCCACACCGCAGACACCGCAACCACCGCGACCTTTGCCGCCGATGCGGGCTCCCAGGCGTGGACCCCTCCCTCGTGGGAGGAGATCGTCAGCACGCACAGTGCGCGGGTCTACCGCCTCGCCTACCGTCTGACGGGCAATCAGCATGACGCCGAGGACCTGACGCAGGAGGTCTTCGTCCGCGTCTTCCGCTCGCTGTCCACGTACACGCCCGGCACGTTCGAGGGCTGGCTGCACCGGATCACCACGAACCTGTTCCTGGACATGGTCCGCCGCAAGCAGCGGATCCGTTTCGACTCCCTCGCCGACGACGCCGCCGAGCGGCTGCCGAGCCGTGAGCCGTCCCCGCAGCAGGTGCTGCACGACACCCACTTCGACGCGGACGT
Organism: Streptomyces sp. NPDC058646; assembly: GCF_042716875.1. Taxonomy (NCBI): domain Bacteria; kingdom Bacillati; phylum Actinomycetota; class Actinomycetes; order Kitasatosporales; family Streptomycetaceae; genus Streptomyces; species Streptomyces sp. NPDC058646. The sequence goes on from NZ_JBHXRK010000010.1 coordinate 91,256, forward strand.
CCAGCAGGCGCTGGACACCCTCGCGCCCGAGTTCCGCGCCGCCGTGGTGCTCTGTGACATCGAGGGTCTGTCGTACGAGGAGATCGCCGCCACGCTCGGCGTGAAGCTCGGCACCGTGCGCAGCCGTATCCATCGCGGTCGTTCGCACCTGCGCAAGGCGCTCAAGCACCGGTCTCCCGCGGCGCGTGCGGAGCAGCGCGCGCTGGCCGGGGTGGCCGTGGGCGCCCCGGGTGCCGGGGGAGAGGGCGGAGCCGAGTGAGCGGAGTCAGTTCTTCTCCCGCCGAACAGCACCTCGGCGACCGGCTGGCCGCCCTGGTGGACGGGGAGCTGAAGCACGACGCCCGCGAGCGGGTCCTGGCCCACCTGGCGACCTGTGCCAAGTGCAAGGCCGAGGCCGACGCGCAGCGCCGCCTGAAGACCATGTTCGTGGAGAGTGCGCCGCCGCCGCTGTCCGCGGGGCTGCTGGCGCGGCTCCAGGGACTGCCGGGCGCCGGACCCGAAGGCCCGTCCGGTCCCGCGGGGCGGTCCGGTCCGCCGGGTGCCGCGGGGCCCGACCCCCTCGCCTCCTTCGCGTACGCCCTTCCGGCGGCCGCCCGGCCGCAGCAGGAGGGCTTCCGGATCCACGAGGTGGGCCGTCCGCGCCGCCGTCTCGCCTTCGTCGCGGCCGGAGCCGTGTCGCTGGCCGCGCTCGCGCTCGGCGGCTCGCTGCCGCTGGAGGCCGTCGACCCGAACGCCCGGCGCGACTCCCCCGCTCCCGCCTCCCGCCCGGGCCCTGCGGTGTCCGTGGCCGATGCGGTCGTCCGCGACCGGCTGCCCACCCCCGGCGCCGTCCCCACCCTCCTCCCGCCCCCCTTGCCGCCGCTCCACCCCTCCCCGCCGGCCTCGGCCCGCCCGGTCTCACTCCTGCGCTGACCCGGGACCTGGTTGAATCTGCGGCACATGCGCATGAGTACGCGGGGAGCGCCCATGGCCGACAGGCAGCAGACCGATCCGGCTCCGTCCTGGTGGAGCCGGCCCGAGGGGCCGGCCGACCCCCACCGCGACGGGGTTCCGGCCCCGCGCCCGGAAGATGCCCGGGACCAGGGCGCCTCCCCGGCCCCTGACCCGGCCGGGGACCTCCCGCAGCAGCCGCGCGATGACCCGCAGCCGCGGGAGGACCCGCCCCCGTACGAGGACCCGTACCGCGGCGGGCCCGCCGGCGGGCCGCCCCGGTACGACCCCTGGAGCGACCAGCCCCTCCAGGCCGTGGACCGGGGCCGGCGGTCGCGTCCGGTCCGCCTCTGGCACGTGGTGTCCCTCGGCGCGGGCGTGGCCCTGCTCGCGGGCGGGATCGGCGGCTACGCGGGCGTCCTCGCCGAACGGCAGAGCAACACCCGGCTGGAGCTGCCCCAGGCCGCCGCCGCGGACCGGGGAAGGGCGCCGGAGAGCGTGGCGGGGATCGCGGCCACCGCCCTGCCCGGCGTGGTGACCCTGCACGTACGGGGCACCGCGGGCAGCGGTACGGGCACCGGCTTCGTGCTCGACCAGCAGGGCCACATCCTGACCAACAACCACGTGGTCGGCGACTCCAAGGACATAGCGGTCACCTTCAGCACGGGCGAGAGCGTCACCGCCGAGCTGGTCGGCCGGGACACCGGCTACGACCTGGCCGTCGTCAAGGTCAGCGGGGTGCGCGGGCTCCAGCCGCTGCGCCTCGGCAACTCCGAGAACGTCCAGGTCGGCGACCCGGTGGTGGCCATCGGCGCGCCCTTCGACCTGTCCAACACCGTCACCGCGGGCATCATCAGCGCCACCGGCCGGCCCGTCACCGCGGGCGGCGACAAGGGCGACGGCAGCGACATCAGCTACGTGGACGCCCTCCAGACCGACGCCCCGATCAACCCCGGGAACTCCGGGGGCCCGCTGCTGGACTCCTCGGCCCGGGTGGTCGGCATCAACAGCGCGATCCGCGGAGCCGACAAGGGCGACCCCACCCGCCAGGGCGGCAGCATCGGTCTGGGCTTCGCCATCCCCATCAACCAGGGCAAGCGCGTCGCCGAGGAGCTGATCCGCACCGGCCGGGCCACCCATCCCGTCATCGGCGTCACCCTCGACATGCAGTACACGGGCGACGGGGCACGGGTGGACGGGAAGGGCGAGGACGGCAAGCCCTCCGTGGTCACGGACGGGCCGGGAGCCCGCGCGGGGATCCGGCCCGGGGATGTGATCACCAAGGTGGACGGCCAGCGGGTGCACGGCGGGGACGAGCTGATCATCAAGATCCGGGCCCACCGGCCGGGGGACCGCATGACCCTCACCGTGCTCCGCGAGGGCCGGGAGCGCACGCTGGAGGTGGTCCTCGGATCGGCGAACGGCTCGTGAGCACTCCATGACGGGCGGGTGAATCCGCTGCCGAGCCGGTACGCAGGTAGGGGCCCGTGGACCAGGCCGGGTACCGTGTGTCCGGGCCCGAAGTGAAGAGAGCCGAGGAGCGGCAAGGTGTTCAACGACATAGGCGCACTCGAACTGGTCACGATCGTGGTGCTCGCCATTCTCATCTTCGGCCCGGAAAAGCTGCCCAAGGTCATTCAGGACATCACGGGTGTGATCCGGAAGATCCGTGCGTTCTCCGACAGCGCCAAGCAGGACATCCGTTCCGAACTCGGCCCGGAATTCAAGGATTTCGAGTTCGAGGACCTGAATCCGAAGACCTTCATCCGCAAGCAGCTGGGCGAGAACGAGGACCTCAAGGAGATCCGCAGCAGCTTCGATCTCCGCAAGGAGCTGAACGACGTCACCGACGCCGTGAACAGCAAGGAGACGGAGCCGGCGCCCGCCTCCGCGGGCTCCGCGCCCGCCGCCGGCGCGCCCTCCGCGGGCCCGGACCTCGTGAAGAAGCCCGCGGCCCCGACCGCGCGCTTCGACGCCGACGCCACCTGAGCGCACCACGCGGCCTGCCCGGCGAACCCGGGTCGGATGGCTATCCTCCATGAGTCCGGATCCAGGACGCCCGAGGACGGGGGTCCCCCCAGCGAAGTGTGGGGGAGGGCCGCTTCGGACCCACGGAACGAGAGGCCGCTCAGATGGAGACGACGAGCAGTAGCCGGGTAGGCGCGCAGCCCGCGGAAGCCGCCGCTCCCGGTGACGCACCCGCGCAGGAACAGCAGACCGCCCCGCAGGACGACGCGCAGCCCCAGGAGGCCACTGCGTCCGTCCCGGTGGCCCGCCGGACGGCGGAGGGGTACCTGAGGGCCGAATTCCCCTGGTACGGCCTGGACGGGGCCTTCACCGGCCCCCGGTGGCTCATGCAGGTCGGCGTCGGCGCCGACGGCACGGTGGAGCACGGTTCGACCGGCCACGGTGACGAGCCCTCCGCCCGTGGCGAGATCGCCACCGGCGAGAAGGAGCGCTTCGCCGTGGTCGTCACGGTGGCGAGCAACCCGCTGCGCCGCAGCGGCGACGGCACCGGGGTCCTGGAGGCCACCTCGGTCTCCTCGGCGGCCTGGCTCGCCGGCTCCGGGCTGCTGGCCTACAGCTGGCCCGGCCAGATGGACCACTCCCTGCGCAGCGACTGGCTCGACCAGCAGACCGAGGCCGCCTGGGAGCTCGCGGACGACCTCGGCGGCGAGGACTGGTCGACGCTGTCGCTGCCCGTCGACGGGGAGCCGACGCCCTTCCACTACCGCGAGTCGGAGTTCGGCTGGGTGCTCGCCGGTTCCACCGGCAGCGGGGTCCACCTGGGTGCGTACGGGCGCGGCATGAGCGCCTACGGCCTCGGCTTCTCGGTCATCGCCGACCTGGCGGCGTACGAGGGCTAGCGGACCCGGATCCGGCCGCACCGGAGCCGGCCGGCCCCCGGAGCACGCGTACGGCCGGGAACACGCGAAGGGCGCCGCTCGTCGAGCGGCGCCCTTCGCGCGGGTGACGGCGGATCAGAACTTGTTGCGCGGGGTGATGCCCAGCGACATGCCCGACAGGCCGCGCGCGCGGCCGCCCAGCTTGCCCGCGATCGCCCGCAGCGCCGCGCCCGCCGGCGAGTCCGGGTCGGACAGGACCACGGGCTTGCCGTCGTCGCCGCCCTCGCGCAGCCGGACGTCGATCGGGATCGAGCCCAGCACCGGCACGCTCGCTCCGACCGTCTTGGTCAGGCCGTCGGCGACCTTCTGGCCGCCGCCCGAGCCGAAGACGTCCACCATCTCGTCGCAGTGCGGGCACGGCAGGCCCGACATGTTCTCGACGACACCGACGATCTTCTGGTGGGTCTGTACGGCGATCGACCCGGCCCGCTCCGCGACCTCCGCCGCGGCCTGCTGCGGGGTGGTCACGACCAGGATCTCGGCGTTCGGCACCAGCTGGGCCACGGAGATCGCGATGTCGCCGGTGCCCGGCGGCAGGTCCAGCAGCAGTACGTCCAGGTCGCCCCAGAACACGTCGGCCAGGAACTGCTGGAGCGCCCGGTGCAGCATCGGACCGCGCCACACCACCGGAGCGTTGCCCGGGGTGAACATGCCGATGGAGATGACCTTCACGCCGTGCGAGGACGGCGGCATGATCATGTTCTCGACCTGGGTCGGGCGGCCCTCGACGCCCAGCATCCGCGGCACGCTGTGGCCGTAGATGTCCGCGTCGACCACGCCGACCTTCAGGCCGTCCGCGGCCATCGCCGCGGCCAGGTTGACCGTCACCGAGGACTTGCCGACGCCGCCCTTGCCGGAGGCCACCGCGTACACGCGGGTCAGCGAGCCCGGCTTGGCGAAGGGCACCTCGCGCTCGGCGGTGCCGCCGCGCAGGGTGGCCGCCAGGTCCTTGCGCTGCTCGTCGCTCATCACGTCCAGGGTGACGGTGACCGAGGTGACGCCCGCGACGCGCTCCACGGCCTCGGTGACGTTCTTGGTGATGGTCTCGCGCATGGGGCAGCCCGACACGGTGAGGTAGACCGTGACGGCGACCGCGCCGCCGTCACCGATCTCCACCGATTTGACCATGCCGAGTTCGGTGATCGGCCGGTGGATCTCGGGGTCGTTCACCGTCGCCAGCGCGTCGAGGATCGCGTCCTGCTCGGGCACGGCGGCGGCGTCGGAGGATGTGTCGGTAGCCATGCCCCGATGGTACGGCTCGGTAGCATGCCGCGGGGCAGCCTGCTAACGGTCGGCTTCGTCACTCTCGACCGGGAATAGACGGCGCTCGTCCATCTCCTTGATCAGATCCTGGAACTCGGACCTGATCCAGTCGCGCGTCGCCACCTCGCCCAGGCCCATCCGCAGGGCCGCGATCTCCCTCGTCAGGTACTCGGTGTCCGCGATGGAGCGCTCGTTCTGCTTGCGGTCCTGCTCCAGGTTGACCCGGTCCCGGTCGTCCTGCCGGTTCTGCGCGAGCAGGATCAGCGGGGCCGCGTAGGAGGCCTGGAGCGACAGCATCAGCGTCAGGAAGATGAAGGGGTACTGGTCGAACCTCAGATCGTCCGGCGCGAAGATGTTCCACAGCACCCAGAGGATGATGACCAGGGTCATCCAGACGATGAACCGGCCCGTGCCGAGGAAACGCGCGACCCGCTCCGAGAGCCGCCCGAAGGCCTCCGGGTCGTACTCCGGCAGCAGCGACCGGCGCGGGGCCCGCGGCTGGTCCAGGCGGACCCGCGAACGCGTCAGCGCGCTCGACCCGCCGCCCTGGCCGGACTTCCCGGGCCGCTCCCCGAAACGTTCCGCCGCCTCCGTCGCCAGCCCGTGTTCGCGCGCCTGCAGCCGGGCCTGCTCGCGCCGCTCCCGGATCTGCTCCCGGCGCCGCTCGCGGGCCTGCTCGCCGCGCCCCCGCTCAGTACCCACCGACGGCCTCCTCGGAATGGAAGTCCCGCTCCCGCCAGTCGTCGGGCAGCAGGTGGTCCAGTACGTCGTCCACCGTCACCGCGCCGAGCAGCGAGCCGCTCTCGTCCACCACCGGCACCGCCACCATGTTGTACGCGGCGAGGTGCGTGGTCACCGCCGGCAGCGAGGCGTCGGGCCGCAGCGGCGGCAGGTCCGTGTCCACGATGGAGCTGACCAGCGTGAACGGCGGGTCCCGCAGCAGCCGCTGGAAGTGGACCGTGCCCAGGTACTTGCCGGTCGGCGTCTCGTCCGGCGGCCGGCACACGTACACCTGCGCCGCCAGCGCGGGCGACAGGTCCGCCTGCCGTACGCGGGCCAGCGCGTCCGCGACCGTCGCGTCCGGCCGCAGCACGATCGGCTCGGTCGTCATCAGGCCGCCCGCGGTGTTCTCCTCGTACGACAGCAGGCGGCGCACGTCGGCCGCGTCGTCCGGCTGCATCAGCGTCAGCAGCCGCTCCTTGTCGTCCTCCGGCAGCTCCGAGAGCAGGTCGGCCGCGTCGTCCGGGTCCATCGCCTCCAGGACGTCGGCGGCGCGCTCCTCCTTCAGCTTGCCGAGGATCTCCACCTGCTCGTCCTCCGGCAGCTCCTCCATGACGTCCGCGAGCCGGTCGTCGTCGAGGGCACTGGCCACCTCGGCCCGCCGCTTGGGGGTCAGGTGGTGCAGGACGTTCGCCACGTCGGCCGGACGCATCTGCTCGAAGGTGGCCACCAGGTTCTCGGCGCCCTGTCCGTGCTCCTCGAGCGAGAAGCCGGTCACGGCCGACCACTCGACGGTCAGGGTCTCGCCGCGCCGGCGCAGCGCACCCGACTTGCCCTTCCGTACGAAGATCCGGTCGATCTCCCAGTCCCGGCGGGCCGGCAGCTGCTGGATGGCCACGTCCAGGACGGTGACCTCCTCGCCGTCCGCGACGAGCTTCACCCGCCGGTCCAGCAGTTCGCCGAGGACCAGCCGCTCGGTGGGCCGCTGTTCGAAGCGGCGCATGTTGACGACGCCGGTCGTGATGACCTGACCGGACTCCACGCCCGTGACCCGGGTCATCGGCAGGAAGATCCGGCGCCGGCTCACCACCTCGACCACGAGCCCCAGCAGACGCGGCGGGCGCCCGCCCACGCGCAGCATCGCGACGAGGTCGCGGACCCGGCCCACCTGATCACCGTTGGGGTCGAAAACGGGCACACCCGACAGATGCGAGACGAAGATCCGCGGGGCGCCTGCAGCCATCCGAGCGCCTCCTAGAGCGTCAATCGACAGTTGTGCCGGCCCTCAGGCTAGCCCCTGCCCGGGGAAGGCGTCCTGGTGGGGCGGTCCGCCCGGGTCCCTACGGGGGGCCTGCGGCGGGCCGCCTACGGGCGGGTACGCTGCCTGCTGCCCCCAGCAGTCCGACGAGAGGCATCCGCCCGTGACCGCCTACTTCCCCGCCCTGCGGATGCGCCGGGCAGCCTTCATCGGCGCACTGTGCGCGGGCCTCGCCGTCACCGGCACCGCCTGTGGGGGGAAGGACCCCGACGAGGGCACCAACGGGGTCGGCAAGCTCTCCGCGGACAAGATCGAGGAGAAGGCGAGGACGGCCGCCACGGAAGCCGACTCGGTCCACCTGTCCGGCACGCTCGTCACCGGCGGCAAGACCTTCACCCTCGACATGCGCCTGAAGTCGGACGGCGGCTCCGGCGAGGTGAAGTCGCAGGAGGACACCTTCCAGCTGCTGCGGGTGGGGGAGCAGCTGTACCTGAAGGCGAGCGCCGCCTTCTGGGGGCAGTCCGACTCCGCGGGCAAGCTCGGCGACAAGTACGTGAAGGTGCCCGAGGCCGACCCCTCGTACAAGCAGTTCCGCGGCTTCACCGACATGGACGTCCTGCTGGACGGGCTGCTCGGCCTCGACGGCAAACTGGCGAAGGGCCCCTACACCAAGGTCGGCCACACCCGCGCCGTCCAGGTCACGGCGGACGCGGGCAAGGGCGGCAGGCTGTCGGTGTCCCTGGAGGGGACCCCGTACCCGCTCCTGATGGAGCGGGCCGGCGGCGCCGGGCGCGTCGAACTCGCGGAGTGGGGACAGGCCTTCCCGCTGGACCCGCCCGCGCAGGACCAGACGGTCGACTACGGTTCCCAGCTGCCGACGACCAAGGGCCAGGGCGGCGGCTCCGCGCCGGCGTCCCCGTCCGGATCCGCGTCCAAGGGGTCCGGGCAGGGCTCGAACCCCACCACGCCCTGAGGCCCGGGCCGTACGACGCGGCCGGACGGCGCTAGCGGGCGGCCTTCTTCCGCTTCAGCAGCAGCTTCGGCAGGCCCGCCGGGACCGGCTTGCGGGTGGTCGCCGGCGACTCCAGCGGGACCGCCGCCAGCGAACCCGCCGGCAGCTCCGCGCGGACCGCCTCCGGCTCCAGCCGCAGCAGCCGGCACTCCCGGGCCCACCGGCCGGTCATCTGCTCCGAGTCGGGCGCGTTCAGCCGCTTGCCCTTCAGCTCGGCGACCGCGGCCTCCCACGGCTCGCTGCCGGGCGCCAGCTCCCGTACCGTCGCCGTCCACGCGACCAGCCGGCCGCCCTTGTCCTTGCTGCGCACGGTCACCTCGGCGGACGCACCGTCGGCCAGCCCCGGGAACGGCTGCTCGCCGGGTCCGTCGCCCAGGACGTGGGCCGCGCCGTCCACCCAGGCGTGCCACAGGGCACGGTCGGCCCCGGCGCCGCGGACCCAGATCAGGCCGGACTTCTTCGTGGCCTCCTCGACGAGGGCCAGGTCGAGCGTGCTGAGAGTCATGCGGACCAGAGTAGGGGGTGCCCGTACGGGTCCCCGAGGCGCGTCAGAGCCAGCCGTGACGGCGCAGCGCCCGGTGGATGGTGAAGCAGATCCCGACGATCGAGGCCATCACCATCGGATAGCCGTACTCCCACCGGAGCTCCGGCATGTGGTCGAAGTTCATCCCGTACACCCCGCAGATCATGGTGGGCACGGCGATGATCGCCGCCCAGGAAGTGATCTTGCGCATGTCCTCGTTCTGGGCCACCGTCGCCTGCGCGAGGTTGGCCTGGAGGATCGAGTTCAGCAGCTCGTCGAAGCCGACGACCTGCTCGTGCACCCGCGCCAGGTGGTCGGCGACGTCGCGGAAGTACTTCTGGATGTCCGGGTCCACCAGCCGCATCGGACGCTCGCTCAGCAGTTCCATCGGGCGCAGCAGCGGTGACACCGCCCGCTTGAACTCCAGCACCTCGCGCTTGAGCTGGTAGATCCGGCCCGTGTCGCCGCCGCGCGTGATGCCCTTGGCGGGAGCGGCGAAGACCTGGCTCTCCACCTCGTCGATGTCGTCCTGAACGGCCGCCGCCACCGCGATGTACCCGTCGACGACGTGGTCGGCGATGGAGTGCAGGACGGACGACGGACCCTTCGCCAGCAGGTCGGGGTCGCCCTGGAGGCGGTGGCGCAGTCCCTTGAGGGAGCCCTGGCCGCCGTGCCGGACGGTGATGACGAAGTCGGGGCCGGTGAAGCACATCACCTCGCCGGTCTCCACGACCTCGCTGGTGGCGGTCAGTTCGGTGTGGTCGACGTAGTGGATCGTCTTGAAGACGGTGAAGAGGGTGTCGTCGTAGCGCTCCAGCTTGGGCCGCTGGTGCGCGTGCACCGCGTCCTCCACCGCCAGCGGGTGCAGGCCGAAGGTGGCGGCGATCCCCGCGAACTCGGCCTCGGTCGGCTCGTGCAGGCCGATCCACGCGAAACCGCCGTCCTCGCGGACCCGGCGGATCGCCTCACGCGGCGTCAGACGGGCCGTGTCCGGGTCGCAGCCGTCGCGCCGGCCGCCCCGGTACACGGCGCAGTCGACCACCGCGCTGCTCTCGGACGGGTCACGGGTGGTGTCGTAGCCGGGCTGGGCCGGGGTGGACTTGCGCAGCGACGGGCGGACGGCCGCGCGCAGGTAGGGCAGCATCGACATGGCAGGCTCCTTCGCACGCACGGCTGCGGACCGTACGGGTGGGAGACCCTCCCCCTGCGACGGGCAGGCGGAAGGAAGCAGGACGGGAGGACAAAGTTCTGCCGTCGCTCTTCTACTGATCAGAAGATCACAGGGGGCGGGAGGCGCCCGTCACAGAAGTGGAAGAGCGATTGGTACTGCACGATCGACTTCGGTCCACCGCAGCCCCACCTCCTCCGGCCGGTCCCCCGTGAGGGACGTCCTGTCGCCGGGGCACTGAAACACCTCCCCCAGCTCCCGCTGGGTGGCACCCCCGGGCGTGCGGCCCCGAACAGCTGTCAACACTATCAGCCGACGGATGGTCAAGACCCGCCCTTTACCCGGCTGATACGAGTTCTATGCTCGCTCCATGGCAGAAATTCTCGCCCTCGTCGAAGCCCGGCTGCGCACCGCGTTCGGAGAACCCGACGCGCGCGCCGCGGTCACCTTCCTGGGCACCGACCGCATCGAGGTACTCCGCTTCGCCGAGGGCGACCTCGTGCGGTACGCGACCCTCGGGATGTCCGCGCACCCGATGACCGACCCGACCGCCGTGGTCGCCGACCCCGTACGCGGGCCGCGCGCCGAGCTGGTGCTGACCGTACGGGGAGGCCTGGCGGCCACCGACAAACTGCTCAGGCCGCTCGCGGTGCTGGCCGCGTCCCCCCAGGTCGAGGGGCTGATCGTGGCCCCCGGAGCCTCGCTGGACGTGGGTGAACCGCTGTGGGACGGGGCGCCGTTCAGCTCGGTGCTCGTGGCGGAGCCGGGCGGTCTGGTGGAGGACCTGGAGCTGGAGGAGCCCATGGACCCGGTGCACTTCCTCCCTCTCCTGCCCATGACGGCGAACGAGGCAGCCTGGAAGCGGGTGCACGGCGCGGCCGCGCTCCAGGAACGCTGGCTCGCGCGCGGCACCGATCTGCGGGACCCTCTGCGTACGGCAGTCGCACTGGACTGAGACCGGCGCTTCGCCCCGGACGGGTGATCGTGTCTTGACGGGGCGCCGGGCGGGGAGGAGCGTGGCTTCTTATGAGGGGCGAAGCAAGTTGCCCGAAGTGCGGTGGCCGGGTCAGGGCGCCCGGTCTCTTCTCCGACTCCTGGCAGTGCGCGGTGCACGGGACCGTCCACCCCCTGCAGCCCGTCATCCCGCCGAGCGTCGAGGGCCTGGGCGTGGTGGCGCACCGGGCGCAGGTGCCCGTGTGGATGCCGTGGCCGCTGCCGGTGGGGTGGCTGTTCACCGGGATCGCGTCCGCCGGTGACGACCGCAGCGGGGGCAGGGCGACGGCCGTGGCCTGCTCGGGCCCCGGCCCGCTGGGCGGGATCGGGGAGCTGCTGCTGGTCGCCGAGGAGCTGGGCGTCGGCCTCGGCGCGCGGTACGCGGGGATCGACGGCCCCGACCCCGGCCCCTACATCGACGTCTCGGCGCCGCCCCACGCCAAGGTCGTCGCGGCGGGCCGCCCGACCCCGCTGTGGCACGTCAACGGAGCCCCGGACGACCGGGCCGTCTTCGCGGGCGAGGCGAGGGGCCTGTGGCTCTGGGCGGTCGTCTGGCCCGAGCAGTCCGGCCTCCTGATGTACGACGAGCTCGTCCTCACCGACCTGCGCGACGCGGGGGCCGAGGTCGAGCTGCTTCCCTGCGGCGCCCTGAGCCCGCGGATCCTCGGCCCGGCCTGACCGGCGGGACGCCCCCGGTGCGCCGCGGCCCCTGACCAGGGGAGCCCGCGCCCCGGTTATCCTGGAGTTCGCCCGGCCCCCGCCGGGAGCTGCCCCCCGCCCGCCCCGTACGACCCCTGGAGCCAGGCTGTGCGCATCGACCTGCACGCCCACTCCACGGCCTCGGACGGTACGGACACCCCCGCCGAGCTGGTGCGCCATGCCGCCGCTGCCGGGCTGGACGTGGTCGCGCTGACCGACCACGACACCGTGGGCGGATACGCCGAAGCCGTCGCCGCGCTGCCCGCCGGGCTGACGCTGGTGACCGGAGCCGAGCTGTCCTGCCGGCTCGACGGGGTCGGCGTGCACATGCTCGCGTACCTCTTCGACCCCCAGGAACCCGGGCTCGCCCGCGAACGGGAACTCGTCCGGGACGACCGCACGCCCCGGGCGCAGGCCATGGTCGGCAAGCTCCGGGACCTCGGAGTGGACGTCACCTGGGAGCAGGTGGCCCGGATCGCCGGTGAGGGTTCGGTGGGACGGCCGCACATCGCGACCGCGCTCGTCGAACTCGGTGTGGTCGCCACCGTTTCGGACGCCTTCACGCCGGACTGGCTCGCAGACGGTGGCCGCGCGTACGCCGAGAAGCACGAGCTGGACCCCTTCGACGCCGTGCGCCTGGTCAAGGCCGCGGGCGGCGTCACCGTCCTCGCACACCCGGCCGCCGTCAAGCGCGGCCGGTGCGTGCCCGAGTCCGCGATGGCCGAGCTGGCGGCAGCGGGCCTCGACGGCATCGAGGTCGACCACATGGACCACGACTCCGGCACCCGCGCCCGGCTGCGCGGGCTGGCCGCCGACTGCGGGCTGCTGACGACCGGTTCCAGCGACTACCACGGCAGCCGCAAGACCTGCCGCCTCGGGGAGTACACGACCGACCCCGAGATCTACGGCGAGATCACGCGCCGCGCGACCGGGGCCTTCCCCGTGCCCGGCGCCGGCGGACGCGTGCGCTAGGCCGGTCCTTCCCCCGGACCGGGCCCGCTCCGCCCACCCCCCTTTTTTCTTCGCGACACCCCTCTCTCCTGCAAGGCATCACTGTGTTCGACTTCGCCGTCTTCGGATCCCTTTTTCTCACCCTTTTTGTGATTATGGACCCCCCGGGGATCACGCCGATCTTCCTCGCCCTCACCTCGGGCCGCCCCGCCAAGGTGCAGCGCCGCATGGCCTGGCAGGCCGTCTGCGTGGCCTTCGGCGTCATCGCCGTCTTCGGTCTCTGCGGCCAGCAGATCCTGGACTACCTGCACGTCTCCGTCCCGGCGCTGATGATCGCCGGTGGTCTGCTGCTCCTGCTCATCGCGCTCGACCTGCTCACGGGCAAGACCGACGAGCCCAAGCAGACGAAGGACGTGAACGTCGCCCTGGTCCCGCTGGGCATGCCGCTGCTCGCCGGGCCCGGCGCCATCGTCTCCGTCATCCTGGCCGTCCAGAAGGCGGACGGGGTCAGCGGTCAGGTGTCCGTCTGGTGCGCGATCATCGCCATGCACGTCGTGCTGTGGATCACCATGCGCTACTCGCTCGTCATCATCCGGGTCATCAAGGACGGCGGTGTCGTGCTCGTGACGCGGCTCGCCGGCATGATGCTCTCCGCGATCGCCGTCCAGCAGATCATCAACGGCGTGCTCCAGGTCGTCCGCGGCGCCTGACCCCACACGCGCGAACGCCCCCGCACCGGTCCCGGTGCGGGGGCGTCGACGTCTGTGGGTGATTGCCAGGCGTCAGCAGGACGCCGCTGCGGCCGGTCGGATCAGAATGCGCTGGCCGACGTACGCGGCCTGCTGCACGATCCGCTTGACGGAGGCCGCGTCCACGACGGTGCTGTCCACGGCGGTTCCGTCGACGTCGTCCAGGCGCAGAATCTCGAAGCGCACGGGCTTCTCCCTTCGTCGGTGTTTCTCCTTGCACAGGGTTCAACGAAGTGTAGAGGGCAAACATTCCCTACGCTAACGAAATTTTTTCACTGGCTAACTACTGGCCGGTGCGGAGCCCCAGAAGGCGACCAGGGCATCCGCCGTGACCTGCGGGTTCTCCGTGTTCGGGGAATGCTCGGCCCCCGGCACGACCACCCGCTCCGCCCCCAGGCGGAGGGCCATGTCGTCCATCAGCGGGACCGCCCAGGCGTAGTCGACCGCTCCCGACAGCACCAGCTTCGGCAGCGCCACCGCCGCCAGGGCGTCGACCCGGTCCGGCTCCGAGACGAGGGCGCGGCCCGTGACGATCAGCTGCTCGGGGACGGTCGCCAGCCACCGCTCGCGCAGGAAGCGGGCCACTTCGGGGGAGTCGGCCCCCGCGTCCGGCGGATCCTGCGCACGCATCGCCGCCCACACCCCGGGCATGTCGTCCCCGAGCGCCTCCAGGGCGGCGACCAGCAGCTTCGTACGGGCCTGCTGGCCCTCGTCGATCGCGGCGGGCCCGCTGCTCATCAGCGTCAGCGAGGCGAACGGGGAGGGGTCCAGGAGGACCGCGGCGCGGGAGACCAGCCCGCCGAAGGAGTGCCCGAGCAGGTGGACCGGGCCTCCGTCCAGCGCGGCGGCCTGGGCCAGCAGGTCCCTGGCCAGCTCCTCCACGGCGTACGGGGCCTCCTCGCGCGGGCCCGGGCTCTCGTACTGGCCGCGCCCGTCGACGGCGACCACCCGGTAGCCGGCCGCGGCCAGCGGGCCGAGGAGGGCGATGAAGTCCTCCTTGCTGCCCGTGAAGCCGGGAACCAGCAGGGCGGTGCCGCGGACGGGCTCCCCCGCCTCGTGCACGGCGAACCCGCCGCGGGCGGTGGCGAGCCGGTACGCGCGGGCGGCGGACGGCAGCGTGAGGAAGGGCGGCTTGCTCATGGCCCGAGGTTACCGGCCCGTACGGACCGGCGGTGCGGGGATGCGCCGACGGCCCGGCCCCCAGGGAAAGGGGACCGGGCCGTCGGATCGTGCAGGGGCCGGGACTACGCCTCGGGCGCGGCCGCGGCCTTGCGCGTGCGGGTGCGCTTCGGCTTCGCCGGTGCCTCCGCGCCGGCCTCGGCGGCCACCGGGGCGGCCTCCGCGGCCTTGCGGGGCCGGGTGGTGCGGCGGGCCTTGACGGGCTCCACCGGCGGGGCCATCTGGAAGTCCGGCTCCGGAGCCGCCGCGACGACCTTGCGGGGACGGGCGCGCCGCGGCGCGACCGGGGCCTCCTCGGCCACCGGGGCCTCGACCACGGCGGTCTCGGCGACGGGCTTGCGGGTGGGGGTCCGCCTCCGCTTGACCGGAGCCGGAGCCTCCTCGGCGGCCGGGGCCTCGACCACGGCGGCGTCGGCGACCGCGGCTACGGCCTTGCGGGTACGGGTGCGCCTGGGCTTGACCGGGGCCTCCTCGGCCACCGGGGCCTCGGCGACGGCGACCGGAGCCTCGACCACGGCGACGGGGGCGGCCGGAGCGACCGGCGCGGCCTCCACCGCTTCCACGGCCTCCACCGCTTCCACGGCCTGCGCCGGAACCGCGCCCACACGGGTGCGGCGGCGGCGCGGCCTGCGCGGCTCGTCGGCGGCCGGGGCCTCGGGGGCCTCAGCCACCGGGGTCACCGCAGCGGCGGCCACCTCGGCGCCCAGCTCCGCACCGCTACGGGTGCGGCGGCGCTGACGCGGCGTACGGGTGCGGGCGGGACGCTCCTCTTCGACCGCCGCGGCGGCCGGGGCCGGGCCGCGACCGCCGCGGCCACCACGGCCGCCGGTCTCGCCCAGGTCCTCGACGTCCTCGGCCTTCAGGCCGGCCCGCGTGCGCTCGGCACGCGGCAGGACGCCCTTGGTGCCCGTCGGGATGTTCATCTCCTCGAACAGGTGCGCAGACGTGGAGTACGTCTCGACCGGGTCGTGGAAGTCCAGCTCCAGCGCCTTGTTGATCAGCTGCCAGCGCGGGATGTCGTCCCAGTCGACCAGGGTGACGGCGATGCCCTTGTTGCCCGCACGGCCCGTGCGGCCCACGCGGTGCAGGAAGGTCTTCTCGTCCTCCGGCGTCTGGTAGTTGATGACGTGGGTGACGCCCTCGACGTCGATGCCGCGCGCGGCGACGTCGGTGCACACCAGCACGTCGACCTTGCCGTTGCGGAAGGCGCGCAGCGCCTGCTCGCGGGCGCCCTGCCCCAGGTCGCCGTGGACGGCGCCGGAGGCGAAGCCGCGCTTCTCCAGCTGCTCGGCGATGTCGGCCGCCGTGCGCTTGGTACGGCAGAAGATCATGGCCAGCCCGCGGCCCTCGGCCTGCAGGATGCGGGAGACGAGCTCCGGCTTGTCCATGTTGTGCGCACGGAAGACGTGCTGCTTGATGTTGGCGACGGTCACGCCCTCACCCTCGGGCGAGGTGGCGCGGATGTGCGTCGGCTGCGTCATGTACCGGCGGGCCAGGCCGATGACCGCGCCCGGCATGGTCGCCGAGAACAGCATGGTCTGACGCTTCGGCGGCAGGTAGTTCATGATCTTCTCGACGTCGGGCAGGAAGCCCAGGTCGAGCATCTCGTCGGCCTCGTCCAGGACCAGGGCCCGGATGTGCGAGAGGTCGAGCTTCTTCTGGCCGGCCAGGTCGAGGAGGCGGCCCGGGGTGCCGACGATGATGTCGACGCCCTTCTTGAGCGCCTCGACCTGGGGCTCGTACGCGCGGCCGCCGTATATGGCGAGGACGCGGACGTTGCGGACCTTGCCCGCGGTCAGCAGGTCGTTGGTGACCTGGGTGCACAGCTCGCGGGTCGGAACCACGACGAGGGCCTGCGGGGCGTCCGTGAGCTGGTCGGGGCGGGCCCGGCCGGCCTCGACGTCCGCGGGGACGGTGACCCGCTCCAGCAGGGGGAGGCCGAAACCGAGCGTCTTGCCGGTACCGGTCTTCGCCTGGCCGATGACGTCCGAGCCGGAGAGGGCGACGGGGAGGGTCATCTCCTGGATCGGGAAGGGGGACACGATGCCGACGGCCTCGAGGGCTTCGGCGGTTTCGGGAAGGATCCCGAGGTCTCGGAACGTAGTCAGGGTGCTGCCTCTTCTGTGAGACGCGGCGCGAGGCGGCGAGGGGGGTCGTACCGTGCCGGGCTTGCAGTACTGCGACGTACGTACAAAGCTGCGCGGGACCACTAAGCCTTCGCTCAAGCGCTTGTGCCGCTGAGGGGGCCCCTCAGCGGCAGGCGATGCGCATGGACGCACGCACCACGCCGAGGGCGGGTCGGTTGGAGCCGATCGGGCCACCGACCGGGCATCCTCATTCGGATGGCCCGCCGAGTTTCCGGCAGGCGCATTACCACTGTACCCCGGAATCGCGCAGCTGTGTCGGTCGAATTCACCGGCCAGGCGTGTTTACGCGGCCCGGCAGTGAACAGGTGTGGTGACCTGGGCCGCCTTTCGGCGGGCTATTGTGCGGAGCATGTCGACCGTAGAAAACGCCTCGCCCGCCGACGACAGCGCCGCCGGGGAATCCGCGGGCATCGCCTCCCAGGACTGGGCGACCGCCTCCGCTTCGCCCCAGTACCGGGCCGCCGTCGTGGACCTGCTCGGCGCACTCGCCTACGGAGAGCTCGCGGCCTTCGAGCGCCTCGCGGAGGACGCGAAGCTCGCGCCCTCCCTCGACGACAAGGCCGAGCTCGCCGCCATGGCGTCCGCCGAGTTCCACCACTTCGAGCGGCTGCGCGACCGGCTCGCCGCGATCGAGGTGGAACCCACCGCCGCCATGGAGCCCTTCGCGAAGGGCGTCGACGACTTCCACCGCCAGACCGCCCCGTCGGACTGGCTGGAGGGACTGGTCAAGGCGTACGTCGGCGACTCGATCGCCAGCGACTTCTACCGCGAGGTCGCCAGCCACCTGGACACCGACACCCGCGCCCTCGTCGTCGGCGTGCTCGACGACACCGGCCACGGCAACTTCGCCGTCGAGAAGGTGCGTGCCGCGATCGAGGCCGACCCGCGCTGCGGCGGCCGGCTCGCCCTGTGGGCCCGCCGTCTGATGGGCGAGGCGCTCTCGCAGGCCCAGCGCGTCGTCGCCGAGCGCGACGCGCTCTCCACCATGCTGGTCGGCGGCGTCGACGGGATGGCGGCCGGCTTCGACCTGGCGGCGGTCGGCGAGATGTTCACCCGGATCACCAAGGCCCACACCAAGCGGATGGCGGCCCTCGGCCTGGCCGCCTGACGGTCACGGGCGGACCGCGGCCCCGGAGCGCATCGAGCGCTCCGGGGCCGCGGTGCGTCAGGGGTCAGCCCCGGGAGGGGAGGGAAAACGGAGGCCTGCGCGACGGCCTGCGCGGACCGGAGCCCGGCCGCAGCAGCAGGGACAGGACCACTGCCGACACCAGCAGACCGCCGACGAAGGTCGCGGTCAGGGTGTTGTGCCCGGGGCCCAGCGCGAAGTGCGTGAGGTACGCCCCGAACAGCGCGCCCAGCACCCCGCTGACCAGCACCACTCTCGGCGAGGGCAGTCGGCGTGCGAGCACGCGCGCCGCCGTCGCGGACAGGGCGAGGCCCAGCAGAGCAGAGCCGAGCGCTTCGATCA
The DNA here is from genome assembly GCF_042716875.1 of Streptomyces sp. NPDC058646. NCBI lineage: Bacteria > Bacillati > Actinomycetota > Actinomycetes > Kitasatosporales > Streptomycetaceae > Streptomyces > Streptomyces sp. NPDC058646. The sequence goes on from NZ_JBHXRK010000010.1 coordinate 109,222, forward strand.
GCAGCATTGAGGTCCCTCCCACACGTCGGGCAAACCACGTCACAGCGGTCCTACCCGAAGCGGAACAACGGGAAACGGCCCGGTGGGATCAACCACCGGGCCGCTTCAGACACTTCTCGGTATGTCAGGTGCCATCGCGTCAGAGCGCGCCGAAACCGACCTTGCGCGTGCTCGGCTCGCCCAGGTCGACGTACGACAGGCGGTCGGACGGCACCAGGACCTTGCGTCCCTTGATGTCGGTGAGGCTGAGCAGCGGCGCCGTACCGGACAGGGCGGCGGCCACGATGCCCTCCAGCTCCTCGGCGCTTAGGTCGCTCTCCAGCACGATCTCCCGGGGTGCGTGCTGCACGCCGATCTTGACCTCCACGGCTATGTCCCTCCGACGGTCCGTTTCGCGCGATCAGCCGCGCCGTACGCGGTCCACATTAGCCCGGAGAGGGGACGCGGACCGCGCAGAGCGGACACGCTGGCAGCGAACAGCAGCCGTCGGTCACCGCAGCCGCCACCGCCACCGGCCGGCCGCGGTCCGAGGGTCAGGCGTCCGAGCCGTGCAGCGGGAAACCGGCGATGCCGCGCCAGGCCAGCGAGGTCAGCAGGCCGACCGCGGTGTCGCGGGCGACCGGGCTCTCGCTGGACAGCCAGTACCGGGCCACCACCTGGGAGACCCCGCCCAGGCCCACGGCCAGCAGCATCGACTCGTCCTTGGACAGGCCGGTGTCCTCGGCGATGACGTCGGAGATGGCCTCGGCGCACTGGAGCGAGACCCGGTCCACGCGCTCGCGCACCGCCGGCTCGTTCGTCAGGTCGGACTCGAAGACCAGCCGGAACGCGCCGCCCTCGTCCTCCACGTACGCGAAGTAGGCGTCCATCGTGGCGGCCACGCGCAGCTTGTTGTCCGTCGTCGACGCGAGCGCGGTGCGCACGGCCAGCAGCAGCGCCTCGCAGTGCTGGTCCAGCAGCGCCAGGTACAGGTCGAGCTTGCCGGGGAAGTGCTGGTACAGCACCGGCTTGCTGACCCCGGCGCGCTCGGCGATGTCGTCCATGGCGGCAGCGTGGTAACCCTGCGCGACGAAGACCTCCTGGGCCGCGCCCAGGAGCTGGTTCCGCCGGGCTCGGCGCGGCAGTCGTGTGCCCCGCGGACGCGCTGCCTCGGTCTGCTCGATGGCTGTCACGCCGCCTCCCACTTTCTCTAAGAACACAGTGCGCTCTGCGCCGCGCCCGCCATCGTACTTTTCGGTAACCGGATCTGGAGGGTTCAAGCCGACTTTTCTCGCGGTACGGACGCGCCACGGACCCCCTGGAGGCGCTGGTCAGCGGTCGGTCAGCGGTAGTCGTCCTCGTCCAGCGGGACCACCCGCGCCTGCTCGGCGGCGTCCCCGTCGTTGGCCTCGCCCCGGTCGGTGCCGGTGACCGGGTCGTCCTCGTCCGGCCGCAGGTCCGCCAGCTGCTCCGCCACGTCCGCCTCGGGTGCCTCCGGGTCGAGGGTCTCCGGGAAGCCCTCGCGGAAGGTGTCCGGCTCCGCAGGGTCGACAGTCATGGCGCTCCCCTCACTTCCTTTTGCTCACTACGAGCCTATGAGGCTCGCGGATGCCCCGCGAGGCGGATCGGCATGCGTCTGTGACCGCCAACACAAGAAGAGGAGCGTGATCCTCTCGTAACATTGCCCGCATGTCTTCGACCGAGCTGCCGGGTGTACGGTCCACCGCCGAGCTGTCCGCCCTGGTGGGCGCCGTCCGGCTGGCCGAAGGAGAGCGGCTGCGCACCGCGGTGCTGCCCGGCCTGGAGCTCGCCGTCCGGGAGCGGCCCCCGCGCCGGACGGACCTGCCGCCCGCCCTGTTCGTGCACGGACTCGGCGGCTCCTCGCAGAACTGGTCGGCGCTCATGGCGCAGCTGGCCGACACCGTCGACGGCGAGGCCGTCGACCTGCCCGGCTTCGGCTGGTCCCCGCCGCCCGCCGACCGGGACTACTCGGTCACGGCGCTCGCCCGCGCGGTCATCCGCCACCTCGACGCGGCCGACCGCGGCCCGGTCCACCTGTTCGGCAACTCCCTCGGCGGCGCCGTCTCCACCCGCGTCGCGGCCGTCCGCCCCGACCTGGTGCGCAGCCTGACCCTGGTCTCGCCCGCCCTGCCGGAGCTGCGCGTGCAGAAGTCGGCCGTGCCGACCGCACTGCTCGCCGTGCCCGGGATGGCCGCCCTCTTCGGCCGCCTCACCCGCGGCCTGACCGCCGAGCAGCGCACCCGCGGGGTGCTGGGCCTCTGCTACGGGGACCCCGCCCGGGTGACTCCCGACGGCTTCCGCCTGGCCGTGGAGGAGATGGAACGGCGCATGGGCCTGCCGTACTTCTGGGAGGCCATGACCCGGACCTCGCGCGGCATCGTCGACGCCTACACCCTCGGCGGACAGCACGGGCTGTGGCGCCAGGCGCAGCGGGTGCTCGCCCCGGCCCTGCTGGTCTACGGTGGCCGGGACCAGTTGGTCTCGTACCGTATGGCGCACAAGGCCGCCGCGGCCTACCGGGGCTCGCGGCTGCTGTGCCTGCCCGAGGCCGGTCACGTGGCGATGATGGAGTACCCCGAGGTGGTGGCCGCCGCCTTCCGGGACCTGCTGCGGGACACCGGCGCGGCCGGCACGGAACACCGGGACACCGAAGACGGCAGAGGCTGAGGACCGTGGGACGACATAGTCGCAAGGCCCCTTCCGCCGCCTCCGCGCCCGAGCCCGCCGGTCCGGCCCCCGCGGAGCCCGCCCCGGCACCGTACGAGGATCCCCTGTACGGGTACGGGCAGTGGCCGGACCCGTACGAGGAGCGGAGCCTGTTCGAGGGCCCGGCCGCCCCGTACGGGGAACAGGCCGGGTGGGGCCGCGCCGAACCCACCGTCACCCACCAGGGCTACGCACCCCGGGCCGGTGTCCGGACCGAGGAGCGGCCCGGCGGGCACCCCGAGCCGTACGGACCGGGCGGCGCCCGGGGAGCGGGGCCCGGCTCCGGCCACGGCGACCGGCACGGCGTCCCGCGCGACCGGGCCGCGGCGGCCTCCGCGGTGGCTGCCCCGCCGGCCCCGCCCCGCCTGACGGTGCCGGCCGCACGGGCGTACCCGGCCGCACCGGCGTACCCGTCCGGCCCTGCGGCGCCGTCCGTCCCCGGCGCCGACCCGCTCACCTCCACCGGCTCGCACCGCCGGGTGCCCGGGCCGCGCAAACCCGTCCTGGACGCGCCCGCCGCCGCCGCGCCGTCCCCCGCCGGGGAGCGGTCCGGCTCCGGCCGGGGCGCGAAGGTGCGGACGTACTCGGGCATGGCCGCCGCGGCCGTCACCACCGTGCTCGCGGTCGTCGTCGCCGTCCAGGTCGCCTCCGAGAGCGACGTCGGCAAGACCGGCACGCTCGCCGCCCCCGACGACGGCCGGGCCCGCGCCGAGGACGCCGGCACCTCCCGTTCCGACGGCCGCCCGACCCCGGAGGTGCCCGCCGGCCAGGCCGCGAGCCCGGCGGCGGCGCCGTCCGCGGCCCCGCCGCCGGAGCTGACGTACGAGCAGAAGATGGCCCAGCAGCTGCCCGTCGACGCCGCGCTCACCGGACCGGGGACCTTCGACACCGTCCCGGGGTCGGCCAGGGCGCCCGGCAAGGGGAAGGTGGTCCGCTACCGGGTCGACGTCGAGCAGGGTCTGGGCATGGACCAGCAGTTGTTCGCCGAGGCCGTCCACCGCACCCTCAACGACCCGCGCAGCTGGGGCCACGGCGGTACCCGGACGTTCGAGCGGGTGCCGGGCGGCGGGGCGGACTTCGTCATCACCCTGGCCAGCCCCGGGACCACCGGGGTCTGGTGCGCCAAGTCCGATCTGGACACCACCGTCGACAACGTCTCCTGCGACTCCGCCGCCACCGACCGCGTGATGATCAACGCCTTCCGCTGGGCGCAGGGTTCGCCGACCTACGGACCGGACCAGATGTTCGCGTACCGGCAGATGCTCATCAACCACGAGGTCGGGCACCGGCTCGGACACGGTCACGTGAACTGCCGCACCCCGGGATCGCCCGCGCCGATCATGCAGCAGCAGACGAAGTCGCTCGACATCGACGGCATCCGCTGCAAGCCCAACCCGTGGGTGCACCCCGCCGGTTGACGCCCCCTGCGCCGGATCCCGGCGCCGTCCCCCTCGCCCGTCACTAGCGCGCTCGAACGCGAACCGTACGGGAAAGTTACGACTCTTCACCCCTTCCGGTGGCGCGACGGACAACCGTCCGCCGCACCTCCGGCGGATCCGCTTGAGTTCTTCCGCGGCGGGTCGCCGGACCGACGGAGACCGCCAGGACCGGAGATCGGGGGTGCCACTCGTGCGGATCGGACTGCTCACGGAAGGTGGTTATCCGTATGCGACGGGAGAGGCGAGGCTGTGGTGCGACCGGCTCGTGCGCGGGCTCCCGCAGCACGAGTTCGAGCTCTACGCACTGAGCCGCACCGCCGAGCAGGAGCGCACGCGGGTCCCGCTGCCCGCGCACGTCACCCGGGTCCGCACCGCCCCCCTGTGGGCCCCGGCCGACGACGGGCGGACCCACTCCCGGCGCGAACGCCGCCGGTTCGCCGGCTGCTTCGGGGACCTGGTCCGGGGCATCTGCGCCGGTGAGGGCGAGCCCTTTGCGGCCGGGCTGTACGGACTCGCCGGACTCGCCTGGGAACAGGGCGGGCTCCACGCGGCGCTGCGCTCCGAGTCCGCGGTCCGCGCGGTGGAGTCCGCCTGCCGGGCACCGGGCGCGAGCCGCGCCGTACAGGCCGTACGGGTGCCCGACCTGCTGGAGTTCGTCGACGAACTGGAGCGGATGCTGCGCCCGTTGTCCCTCGACTGGTACGAGGAGCACGGCGGTCTCGGTGCGGTCGACGTCTGCCACGCGGCGGCGGGCGGGGTGGCGGCCCTCCCCGGACTGCTGGCCAAACGCTTCTTCGGGGTCCCCCTGCTCGTCACCGAGTACGGGGTCCAGCTCCGGGCCCACTACCTCGGCCGACCCGACGACGAACACGGCCCCGACGCCCGCCCCGCCCTCCGGGCCCTGCTGGCCGCCTTCCACGGGAGGCTGGCCGGCGAGATCTACGCCCAGGCCGACCTCCTCACCCCCGGGAACGCGCACGCCCGGCGCTGGCAGGAGCGGTGCGGGGCGCCCCGGGAGCGGCTGCGGACCGTCCACCCGGGCATGGAGGCGGACCGATTCGCCGGCATCGGGGAGGCCGAGGACGGCGGCGACCCCGACACCCTGGTGTGGGTCGGCCGCATAGAGCCCGCCAAGGACCTGATCGGCCTGCTGCACGCCTTCGCCGAGGTCCGCAGGGCCGAACCGCGCACCCGGCTGCGGATCTTCGCGGGGGAGGCCGAGCCGGGGTACCTCGCCGACTGCCGCTCGCTGGCCGCGCAGCTCTTCCCGGACGAGGCCGCCGACGCCGTCACCGCCGGGGAGAACCCCGTCACCTTCGAGGAGATCGGCGGACCCGACGCCCCCACCTCCGCCGAGGCGTACGCCGCAGGGCAGGTCGTCGTGCTGTCCTCCGTGATCGAGGGTTTCCCCCTCACCCTGGCCGAGGCGATGTTCTGCGGCCGGGCCACCGTCTCCACCGACGTCGGAGCGGTGCGCGAGGTCATCGGCGGCACCGGGCTGATCGTCCCGCCGCGCAATCCGCGGGCGCTCGCCGACGCCTGCCTGTCGCTCCTGCGGGATCCCGAACGGGCCCGGCGGCTCGGTGCGGCGGCCCGGGCCAGGGCCCTGGAACTGTTCACCGTCGAGCAGAACGTGGCCGCCTTCCAGGACATCTACCTGAGCCTGCTCGCCCGTGGATCCGCCCGGCCGGACGGGGAGATCCCCTTCGCCCGGCCCCCTGAGGCCCGGGTCCCGGGCCACTGGACCACCCCCACCTGGGCTCCGGTCCCCACCTCGGAGGCATCGGCATGACCGTCGAAGAAGCCGCCGTCACGCCCACCCCTGCCCCCACTGCCGTCCCCACGGCCGCCCAGGCCCCGGCGGCCCCGGCAGCGGTTCCGGCCGCTGCGCGCCGCCGGGTCGCCGGGGACCCCGTCAAGGCCCTGCTCCACCGGCACCGGGCCCTGTGCGAACGGGCCGTGGACCCGCTGGAGATCGCCGCCGGACTGGAGGCCCACGGCATCACCGACCGCACGGCCGCGCGGTTCCGGCACCGGGACGTCTTCTCGCTCGCCGAGGAGCTGTACGCCCGCAGCGCCCGCGCCGAGGCCCCGGCCGGCCCGGCCCGTCTGCTCCCGGCCTCGGTGACCAGCGGCCCGAGGGCCCTGCGGGGCTTCGGCTGCGCGCTGCTGCCCGGTGCCCTCGCGCTGGGCGGGGCCGCCGCCGGGACGCCCTTCGCGGGAGCCGCCGCCGCACTCCTCACCGTGGCCGCCCTCGTCTGGCCCGGGCGGGCCGCCGGAGGCCGCCTGCCCTGGCTCGCGCACCTCCTCGCCGCCGCCGCCGTCGGCTGGGCCGCGTACCGGTACGGCACCCCCCTCGCCGTCGCCCTCGCCGTGGCCGTCGCCCCCGGGCACCTGGCCGCCGCCGCGTTCGCCGGCCGGGCCCGGCACCGGCTCGCCGCCAGCCGGGCCCTGGAGGACTTCGCGGACGGGGCCCGGCCGCTGCTCGCCGGTGTCGTCCTCGCCTTCACCGCGGCAGCCGCCGGGGCGGCCGCGGTCGCCGGAGCACCGCTCGCGGCAGCCGTACCGCTCGCCCTGCTGCTGTTCCTCACCCGGCTGCTGCTCCGGCACGGCGCCCACCGCGGACCCGTCGCCGCGGCCCTGGCACTCGCCCTCGTCCCGGTCCCCGCAGCGGCCGTCGCCGCCGCCGCGGGACTCCTCGTCCATGCCGTGCTCGCCCTGTCCCGGGCCTCCGCGCACGCCCGGCCCTGACGTCACCGACGCCCCCCGGGCCGCCCCCGCACCTTCGGAGCCGACGCCGAAGCGCCGTACCCCTCCCCATCCACCCACCCGCAAGGAGAACCAGGACATGACCGGCCAGCCAACCGAACAAGGGGTCACGCGATGAGGGTGCTGCTGATCGGAGCCAACGGATACCTCGGCCGCTACGTCGCCGACCGGCTGCTCGCCGACCCCGCCGTCCAGCTCACCGCGCTCGGCCGCGGCGACGACGCCGACGTCCGCTTCGACCTCGCCACCGGCAGCCCCGGCGCGCTCACCCGGTTCCTCGACGCCGTGCACCCGGGCGTGGTCATCAACTGCGCCGGAGCCACCCGCGGCGGAGCCCGGGAACTCACCCGGCACAACACCGTCGCCGTGGCCACCATCTGCGAATCCCTGCGCCGCAGCGGCTGCGGGGCCCGCCTGGTCCAGCTCGGCTGCGCCGCCGAGTACGGCCCCAGCCAGCCCGGGTCCTCGACGGCCGAGGACGCCGTCCCGAGACCCGGCGGACCGTACGGGGTCAGCAAGCTGGCCGCGACCGAGCTGGTCCTGGGCTCCGGACTCGACGCGGTCGTCCTGCGGATCTTCTCGCCCGTCGGCCCCGGCACCCCCGCCGGATCCCCGCTCGGCCGCCTCGCCGAGGCCATGCGCCGCGCGATGCAGTCCGGGGACGGGGAGCTGAAGCTCAGCGGACTCGGGGTCCAGCGCGACTTCGTGGACGTGCGCGACGTGGCACGGGCCGTCCACGCCGCCTCGCTCTCCGCCGCCCAGGGCGTCGTCAACATCGGCACCGGCCGCGCGGTCCGGCTGCGCGACGCCGCCTCCGTCCTCGCCCGGGTCGCCGGATACGGGGGCGCCCTGCACGAGCTGGACGTACCGCACGGCGGACCCCAGGCGCACGGGCACCCCGGCCGCCCGTCGGGCCTCGCCGCCATCGGGTCGCCCCGCTCCGAGGCCACGTCCGAGCAGCTCGCCGCCTCGGCGCCCCAGCCGTACCCCTACCCCGACGGCTGCGGAGCCTGGCAGCAGGCCGACGTCCGTACGGCCAGGGACCGGCTCGGCTGGCGTCCGCGGATCAACCTGGAGGAATCCCTCGCGGACATCTGGATGGAGGCGGCGTGCCGCATCTGACCACGCCGCCGGGGACCACGGCGGCCGCGACCGGCGCCGGACGCCTCGGCCTCGGGGTCCCCGGTTACGCGCACCCGCTGCTCGCCCCCGTCGAATGGGCCGAGCTGACCCGCCCGGGCACCCCGCTGCACTGGGCCGTGCTCAACGTCACGGACGGCCCGGGCGGCCGGCCCGACCCGCACTGCTCCGAGGCCGCCGTGCGGCTGCGGACCACCGGCCCCGGGGCGGGCAGCAGGCTCCTCGGCCATCTCGCGATGCGAGACGGCGAACGGTCCTTCGGGGAGCTGGTCTCCGACGCCCACCGCTTCCGGGACTGGTACGGGGTGGGCGGCTTCTACCTGGCCGGCGCCCCGGCCGGGAAGGCGGAGCTCCCGGCGGTGCGCCGGGTCGTCGACACGCTGCGAGGCCTGGGCGACGGCCTGCGGATCGTGCTCGGGCACGGGACCCACCCGTACGAGGGCTACGCCGAAACCGCTGATCAACTGGTCACCTTCGCCGGCGCCTGGGCCGACTACCGCTGGTCACAGGTGGCGGAGTGGACGGCCGACCACCCGCCCGAGCTGTTCTGCCACTTCGTCCACGGGGTGCCCCGCACCCATCTGGAGGAGGCCGTCCGGATCGCCCGCTGGCAGGGCGCGGGCACCGTCTGGTTCACGGACCGGCGCGGAGCGGGGGACCGGGACCCCTGGGCCTCCATGCCCGGGTACTGGGACGAAATCGTCTCGCGGATCGGGACGGGTGTCTTGGAATGAAGTGGGCCGTGGCAGTGTTACGGGACAGAACAACCCTTTGAATGCTCCCCGCTTCCGCGGGGGTGACCCGCTGGAGTCCCCGTGTCGCTGCCACCCTTGGTTGAGCCAGCCGCAGAGCTCACCGTTGACGAGGTCCGCCGGTACTCGCGGCACCTGATCATCCCGGATGTCGGGATGGACGGCCAGAAGCGCCTGAAGAACGCCAAGGTGCTCGCCGTGGGCGCCGGCGGCCTCGGCTCGCCCGCCCTCATGTACCTGGCCGCGGCCGGCGTCGGCACGCTGGGCATCGTCGAGTTCGACGAGGTCGACGAGTCGAACCTGCAGCGCCAGATCATCCACAGCCAGGCGGACATCGGCCGTTCCAAGGCCGAGTCGGCCCGCGACAGCGTGCTGGGCATCAACCCGTACGTGAACGTGGTCCTCCACGAAGAGCGGCTCGAAGCCGAGAACGTGATGGAGATCTTCAGCCAGTACGACCTGATCGTCGACGGCACGGACAACTTCGCCACGCGCTACCTGGTCAACGACGCCTGCGTGCTGCTGAACAAGCCGTACGTGTGGGGCTCGATCTACCGCTTCGACGGCCAGGCCTCGGTCTTCTGGTCCGAGCACGGTCCGTGCTACCGCTGCCTGTACCCGGAGCCCCCGCCGCCGGGCATGGTCCCGAGCTGCGCCGAGGGCGGCGTCCTGGGCGTGCTCTGCGCGTCCATCGGCTCCATCCAGGTCACCGAGGCCATCAAGGTCCTCACGGGCGTCGGCGAGCCGCTGGTCGGCCGCCTGATGATCTACGACGCCCTGGAGATGCAGTACCGCCAGGTCAAGGTCCGCAAGGACCCCGACTGCGCGGTCTGCGGTCCGAACGCGACCGTCACGGAGCTCATCGACTACGAGGCCTTCTGCGGCGTCGTGTCGGAGGAGGCCCAGGAGGCGGCCGCCGGTTCGACGATCACTCCCAAGCAGCTCAAGGAGTGGATCGACGACGGCGAGAACATCGAGATCATCGACGTCCGCGAGATCAACGAGTACGAGATCGTCTCGATCCCGGGCGCGAAGCTGATCCCGAAGGGCGAGTTCCTCATGGGCACGGCCCTCCAGGACCTGCCGCAGGACAGGAAGATCGTCCTGCACTGCAAGACGGGTGTCCGCAGTGCGGAAGTCCTCGCGGTCCTGAAGTCCGCGGGCTTCTCCGACGCCGTGCACGTCGGCGGCGGCGTGATCGGCTGGGTCCACCAGATCGAGCCGGACAAGCCGGTGTACTAGCAGTCCTCCGGAGGGGCCGTACCGCGCAGTCGGGTACGGCCCCTCCGGCACGTCTAGGCGGCCGTGCAGACCGTGCCGGAGGCCGGCACCTTCCCGTCCAGCAGGTAGGAGTTGACCGCCTTCTGCACGCACGGGTCGCCGCTGTTGTACGCGCCGTGCCCCTCGCCCTTGTACGTGAGCTCCACGCCGACGCCGGGTCCGAGCCGCTCCACCATCTTGCGGGCGCCCTCGTACGGGGTGGCCGGGTCCCCGGTGTTGCCGATCACCACGATCGGGGCGGAGCCCGGAGCGGACACGTCCGGGGTGTCCGACGCGCCCGCGACGGGCCAGTCGGTGCAGCCCATCATCGCCCAGCCGAGGAAGTTCCCGAAGACGGGCGAGACCGAACGGAACTCCGGCAGCTTGGCCTTGGTCTCCTCCAGGGTGTAACGCTCCTTGGAGTCGGCGCAGTTGATGGCCGTGTTGGCCGCCCCGATGTTGCTGTAGTGCCCCTGCTGGTCCCGGCCGTTCAGCGCGTCCGACAGCGCGAGCAGCAACTGCCCCTGGCCGCCCTCCGCTTCGTCCAGCCCCTGTTCCAGCAGCGGCCACAGCTCCTTGGAGTAGAGGGCCTGGGCGATGCCGTTGGTCGCGGCGCCCTCGGTGAGCTGCCGGTCCCCGATGCCGGCGATGGGACGCGCCTCCAGCTCCTTCTGGAGCTTCATCACGTTCGCCTCGATCTCCTTGGCGGTGCTGCCCTGGAGCCGGCAGGCGTCGCCGCGGTCCACGCAGTCCTGCGCGAAGTTGCCGAGCGCGAGCTGGAAGCCCTTGGCCTGGCCCAGCGCCCCCTCCTCGGAGGTCGCGGTCGGGTCCACGACGGCGTCGAAGACGGCCCGGCCGACGTTCTTGGGGAAGAGGTGGGCGTAGACCCCGCCGAGTTCGGTGCCGTAGGAGATGCCGAAGTAGTGCAGCTTCTCGTCGCCGAGGGCCTGGCGGATGCGGTCCATGTCACGGGCGGCGTTCTCGGTGCCGACGTGCGGGAGCAGCTTGGCGGAGTTCTTCTCGCAGGCCTGGCGGTAGGTACGGATGTTGTCGACCAGGGCCTTCTCCTCCTGCGGGGTCTCGGGGGAGGAGTCCTGGGCGTAGTACGCGTCCAGCTGTGCGTCGTCCTCGCAGCGGACGGGCGCGCTGCGGCCGACCCCGCGGGGGTCGAAGCTCACCAGGTCGTACCGGGCGCGCAGGGCCTCGAACTCCTTGGCGGCGCCGGGGAGGGTGTTGATGCCGGAGCCGCCCGGCCCGCCGAAGTTGAAGACGAGGGAGCCGATGCGCTGGTCCTTCTTGCGGGCCTTGGCGCGGATCAGGGCGATCGGGACGGTATCGCCCTCGGGCTCCGCGTAGTCCAGCGGGACGTCGAGGGTCGCGCACTGCCAGTCCTTGCCCGGGGCCGGTCCGCCGCCCTCCAGGGCGGTCGGGGCCGGGCACTCGCCCCACTTGAGGGGCTTGGACCCCTCGGTGCCGCCGGCCTTCGGTCTCTGCCGGTCGCTCCCGCCGGAGCAGGCGCCGGTGGTGAGCAGCGCGGCGGCGACGGCGGCGGCGGCGGTGGCCCGCAGGGCGATTCTCGGCATGTCCCCATCCTGTGGGCACGCCGCCCGGCCCGCTCCCGCGCTGACCCGAACGGGGCACCCGGCCGGGGCCGCGGGGCCGGGGCCGGCCCGGTCAGGCGCCGGCCAGCACCTGTCGGCCCGCGGCGCGGCCGGTGGCCACACAGGCGGCGACGCCCACGCCCTCGTACGCCGCTCCGGCGAGCGCCAGGCCCGGGAGCTTCGCGGCGGCCTCGCGGATGCGGGCGACGCGCTCGCGGTGGCCGACTCCGTACTGGGGCAGGCCGCGGTCCCAGCGCGTCACGCGGGCGGCGAGGGGCTCGCCCATGGGGCCGACGGCACGGCGCAGTTCGGTGACGGCCGAGCGGATCAAGTGCCGGTCGGGGCGGCCGAGGAGTTCCTCCTCGCCGATCCGGCCGACCGAGGCCCGCAGGACGAAGGTGTCCGGGGCCGCCGCGTGCAGCCACGGCCACTTGTTGGAGAGGAAGGACGCGGCCCTTCAGGGTGTGGCCGTCCACCGGCGGGACCAGGAATCCGTTGCCCTCCGGCAGGAACGGGGCCTGCGCCCGGGAGAAGGCCGTCGTGATGACGGCCGACTGCTGCTCGCCTGCGCGGCGGCGGCGCCGTTCGTCGCGGTCAACACCTGGTACGCGTGGCGCGGCCGGGAGCGGGCCCTGGCCAACGGCCTGGCGGCAGTGGTCCCCGCCTGCGGGATGCTGCTGGTGGCGACCCGCCTGGGCGGCCTCGGCCCGGCGCAGCCTGGCCTCCTGCGGCGGCCTGCCTGCTGTACTTCGCGGGGACCGTGCCGTACGTGAAGACGATGATCCGGGAGCGCAACTCGCGGGCGTACCGCCGCGGTTCGGTGGCCTACCACGCGGTGGCCCTGGCCGTGGCCGCCTGCCTCTCGCCCTGGCTGGCGATCCCCTTCTCGGCCTACCTGGCCCGCGCCGCCGCCCTCCCGGGCCGGGGCCTGCGCGTCCCCGTGGTCGGCGCGATCGAAGTCGCCGCCTCGCTGGCGCTGCTGGTGACGCTGCTCCTGGTGTTCCAGCGTGCGGCGCCGCTGCCGGGGGCCGGGACCCGGACCCAGGCCCCGCCGGACGGCATCCGCACCTTCCAGCCCCGCCGGCGTTCGAGGCGCGGGGTCCGGGGCGGAGCCCCCGAAGGCCGGGCGCAGCCCGGTCCCGCCCCGGCGCAGCCGGGCCCGGGCTCCGGTCTCCCGTACCGAGCCGGAGGCTAGATGGCTTCCTTGCGGGTCAGGAAGTTGAACGAGATCCACCCCGGCAGCACCGGCAGCCAGAACGTCATCAGGCGGAACAGCAGCACCGCCGAGATGGCGACCTCCTTCTCCAGCCCGGCCGCGACCAGGCCCAGCGTCAGCGTGGCCTCCACCGCGCCCATGCCGCCCGGCGTCGGCGCGGCCGAACCGAGCGCGTTGCCGGCCAGGAACACCACCGCGATGCTCGCGTAGCTGATGGCCTCGCCGCCCCCGAACGCCCGGATCGACGCGTCCAGGCACATCACGAAGCAGCCCGTCAGCAGCAGCATCCCGCCGATGCCGGTCACCAGCTTCTGCGGCCGCTGGAGCACGTCCAGCATGCGCGGCACCACGCCCGCGAACAGCGCCCGGACCCGGGTCACCACGAACTTCCGCATGAACGGCACCGCAGTCACCACCAGCACCAGGACCGCCACCGTCAGCAGACCCGCGATGACCGTCCGGGACGGGGTCATCTCCGGGGTCTTCTCGGTCCCGGTCAGATAGCCGAAGGAGAGCAGCAGCAGGATGTGGCTGGCCAGCCCGAACAGCTGCGAGGCGCCGACGCTCGCCACCGCGAGCCCCGGCCGGATCCCCGCCCGCTGGAGGAAGCGCGTGTTCAGGGCGACACCGCCCACCGCCGCCGGCGCGACCAGCTTCACGAACGACCCGGCCACCTGCGCGACCACGGTCCGCAGGAACGGCACCCGCTCGGGCACGAAGCCCAGCAGGCTCATGGCCGCCGCGACGTAGCTCAGCGCCGAGAAGGCCAGGGCCGCACCGACCCAGCCCCACTCCGCCTCCCCGACGGTCTCGGCGAGGGGGACGTGCGCGAGCTGCGTCAGCAGGAAGTAGGCGCCGAAGGCGCCCGCGATGAACGAGACCAGCGTGCGCGGCCGGATCCGCTCCAGCCGCGCCGGCTCCACCGGCGCCTGCGGACGGATCAGCAGCACCTGCTGGCGGATCTGACTGAGCAGATCCTCCTCGCGGGCCCCGTCCAGGGCGTCGTCCAGGGCCTTCTTCTCGGCCTTGCGGTCCGCGGAGGACACCGCCGCGATCGTCCCCGGAGCCGAGGCGTCGGCCTCCCGCGCGGCCTTCGCCGCCCGCGAGGACTCCAGCACCGCCTCCCGCTGCCGGTCCGCCCGCTCCCTGGCCAGCTTGCGCAGCGTCGCCCGCGTGGACCGGCTCAGTGCGATCGGCTGGAGCAGCGGCAGGCAGTCCGCCACCGCGTCCGGGCCGAGCACCGACAGCGCCGAGGCCACCGACCGCTGCGCGCCGACCCGCAGGCCGAGCGTGACCAGCAGCTGCGCGATGTCCATCCGCAGCACCAGGTCACCCGCCGCGATCTCACCGCCCCGCAGGTCGGTGAGGGTGACGCTGCCGGAACGATCCACCACCAGGGCGTCCCCGGTGAGCCTGCGGTGCGCGATCCGCCGCGACTGGAGGGCCCGTACCTGCTCCCACGCGTTGCGGCTCAGGTCGTCGGTGATCTCCTCGTCGGCGAGGGAGTCCAGGGTCCGGCCGCCCAGGTGCTCGTACACGAGCATCACGGCGTCCGGGCCGAGCTCGGAGGTGGCGATCAGCTTGGGCGCGTTGGCCCCGGCCGCGATGGCCGCGTACGCGAGGAGGGCCTCCTGTTCCAGTGCCTGGCGCAGCGACTGCAGGCTGCGCCGGGTGGTGATGCCGCGCAGGGTGAGCCGCCGCCAGACCCGGTAGAAGAAGCCCTGGGCCTGCTGCTCGCGGTCGACGACGGTGACGTCGAGCGGCGGGCCGTCCTCCAGGGTGACGTGGTAGCGGCGTCCTCGGTCGCTGACCTCGGACGCCTCGGGACCCTCGGGCACCTCGGCGCGCATCGCGCTGACCGGCCGGAAGCCGACCCGGCGCAGTCCCGCGAGCAGGGTGTGCCCGGTGGGGCGCACATTGGGCGAGCCGACGGCGTACAGGGTCCCGTACGCGACGCTCCACCCGATGAGCACGGTCAGGATGATCGAGAAGGGCGTGGTGTAGCCGCTGACCAGCATCGTGAAGGCGTCGAGCAGCAGCACCACCCACAGGGCGACCCGCCAGCGCGGCCGGCGGGTCATCCCCACGGCGGTCATGTACGCGATCACGGGCGCGAGGTAGCCGTGCACCGGGTCGGTCAGGGCCCCGCCGGAACCGGTCTGAAGGGTGAGGGCGTCCTGGATCGTGGCGGAGGCGGCCTGGGAGACCCACAGGTCGGTGGCGAGGGTGACCCCGTGCGCGAGGACCGCGGCGAGTACGCCGTCGGCGATGCGCAGGCCGTCGCGTTTGATCAGCCGTTCGATGGCGAAGGCGACGGGGAGCAGCAGCACCGCGATGCTCGACACCAGCGCGGCGACCTTGATCAGCAGGTCCGGCGCCTGGCCGGTGCCCTTGCTGATGTCCTCCTCCAGGCCGACCGTGGTGCCGTGGGCGAAGGCGGCGATCCCGAGGACGACGGCGATCCCGAGGATCCCGACGAGGAGGCGTACGAGGTCGGAGGGGCGGTGCACGCGGGCGGCGAGCAGCGGTTCGTCCACCTCCACCCGGTCGGCGTCCGTGGGCTCGTGGCCGTGCGGTGCCTCGGGGACGTCGGAGGGCAGGTCGGCGCCCGGGCCGGGGCCGTCGCCCGGGCGCGCGCCGTCGTCCCGCGCCGCGCCGTCCGGAGGGCTCACACCCTGCTCCTTCGTCGTCACTTCCGTCTCTTCGTGATCACGTATCACCAGTCACCGCCCGGAAGATGGTGGCACGGACCGACGGGCGATCGGGGCAGCAGGGTGCGCGCCGGTATGGAACCGACGCTTCCACAGGGCCCGGACCGGCGTGCTGCACCATGGGCCGGATGAGCGAGGAGCTGCCCGCGTACGCGGAGCACGTGCTGGAGCTGGCCGAGCGTATTCCGCCCGGGCGGGTGATGACCTACGGGGACGTGGCCGAGTGGCTCGGTGAAGGCGGACCGCGCCAAGTCGGGCGCGTGATGGCCCTCTACGGCGCAGCCGTGCCCTGGTGGCGCGTGGTGCGGGCGGACGGCGTACCGCTGCCCGGCAGCGAGCGGCGCGCCCTGGAGCACTACCGGGCCGAGGCCACCCCGCTGCGCCTGACCGCCGGAGGCGAGCCGCGGCTGGACATGCGCCGGGCTCGCTGGGACGGCCGCGGACCGGAGGACGGGCGCGACGAGGCTCACACCTGACAGCTTCGGCCATGGGCGGCCCGGGCGGGCGGTCGAGTGCCCGTGCGAAGGCCCGTACGGGGGACGCGGGAGGACTGCGCGGGGTCGGCGGGTTGCCGTAGCGTTGCCTCTTCGGCTCCGCCCGCGGCACGCGCCGCGGCCGCCGCGCAGAACCCCGCAGGACCCGTAGACCCCGCACGACCCGCAGACCCCGTAGAACCCGCAGACCCACCAGGACCGGCACCTCACGTGATCACCTCTCCCTCCGACCGCTCCGCGCGGCGTACGCGGACCCCCGACGCGTACCGCCTCGTGCGCACCGGGCCGGAACGGGTGGATCCCCCTGTCCTGGACGCAGCGCAGCGCGCGGTGGTTGATCACACCACCGGACCTCTGCTGGTCCTCGCGGGGCCGGGCACCGGCAAGACGACCACGCTGGTCGAGGCGGTCGCCGCCCGGGTGGAAGCGGGTGCCGACCCCGCCCGGATCCTGATCCTCACCTTCAGCCGCAAGGCCGCGGTGGAACTGCGCGACCGCGCCGCCCTGCGTCTCGGCGGTGCGCGCGCACCGCAGGCCACCACCTTCCACTCCTTCTGCTACGGCCTGGTCCGCGCCCACCAGGACACCGACCTGTTCGCGGATCCGCTGCGGCTGTTGTCCGGACCCGAGCAGGACGTCATGGTCCGCACCCTGCTGGAGGGCCAGCGCCGGATCCGCTCCATCCGCTGGCCGGACGACCTGCGCGCCGCGCTGACCACCCGGGGCTTCGCGGACGAGGTGCGGGCGGTGCTCGCCCGCGCCCGCGAGCTGGGCCTGGGGCCGGCGGCGCTCGACTCCTTCGCGACCCGGACCGGCCGCCCGGACTGGAAGGCTGCGGCGGCCTTCCTCTCCGAGTACCTGGACGTCCTGGACATGCAGGGCACGCTGGACTACGCCGAACTCGTCCACCGGGCGGTGCTGCTGGCCGAACGCACCCCGGAACTCGCCTCCGCCTACGACGCGATCTTCGTGGACGAGTACCAGGACACGGACGCCTCCCAGCTGAGGCTGCTGCGCGCGCTCACCGGCCCGGGCGGCACGCTGGTCGCCTTCGGCGACCCGGACCAGTCGATCTACGCCTTCCGCGGCGCCGACATCAACAACATCCTGGACTTCGGGACCTCCTTCCCCGGCGCGCGGGTCGAGGCGCTGACCGTGGGCCGCCGCTCGGGCGCGGCCCTGCTGGCCGCCACCCGCCTGCTCACCGCCCGCATGCCGGTCCCGCGGCTGCCGTCCGCCGCCGTACGGGCCCACCGCGACCTCAAGGCCGTGCGGGACGGCGGCCGGGTGGAGGTGTTCACGTACCCCACGGCCGGAGCCGAGCTCGACAACATCGCCGACGTGCTGCGGCGGGCGCACCTGGAGGACGGCGTGCCCTGGCAGGACATGGCCGTCCTGGTCCGCGCCGGCGGACGCACCCTCCCCGCGATGCGCCGTGCCCTCGTCACGGCGGGCGTCCCCGTCGAGACGGACGGCACGGACGTGCCCCTCCGCCACGAACCGGCCGTCTCCCCCCTCCTGACGGCCCTCCGCGTCACCGCCCTCTCCGCCGCCGGCCTCCCCCCGGCCGCCCCCACGCCCCCCGGGGCCGCCCCCGCCCCCGAGGCGGCCCCGGCCGAGCCCGCCGCAGCCCTACCGGCAACCGCGGGCCCCGCCGAGCCCGTACCGGCCGACGCCGCCCCCTCCGAGCCCGTGGCCGGGGCTGCTCCCGCCGGGTCGGACACGGGCGAGCCCGTACCGGGCGGGGGCGCGGCGGAGCCTGCCGCAGCCGTACCCGCCGGGGCCGACACCCCCGGGCCCGCCGCAGGCGACGGGTGGATCGGGGTCGACGCGTGCCTGGAGCTGCTGGCCTCGCCGCTGGGCGGGATGGACGCCGCCGACCTGCGCCGCCTCGGCCGGGCCCTGCGTGACGAGGAGCGCGCCGCAGGCGTCAAGGTGCCCGCGCCCTCCGACGTCCTGCTGGCCCGCGCCCTCGCCGAACCGGAGCGGCTCACCGCGCACGACCCCGCCTACGCCCGCGGAGCGCAGCGCCTCGGCCTGCTCCTGCGCAAGGCCCGCGAGCTGCTCCAGGGCGGCGGCACCGCCGAAGAGGCCCTGTGGACCCTCTGGGACGGCACCCCCTGGCCCCAGCGCCTGGAGCGCGGCGCCCGCCGCGGCGGCGCGGCCGGCCGCAACGCCGACCGCGACCTCGACGCAGTCTGCGCCCTCTTCGACACCGCCGCCCGCGCGGAGGACCGCACCGGCGGCCGCGGCGCCCTCAACTTCCTGGAGCAGCTCGAGGCGGAGGACATCGCCGCCGACACCCTCACCACCCGCGCCGCCCGCTCCGACGCCGTCCGGCTCATGACCGCGCACCGGTCCAAGGGCCTGGAGTGGTCCCTCGTCGTCGTCGCCGGGGTCCAGGAAGGGCTCTGGCCCGACCTGCGCCGCCGCGGTTCCCTCCTGGAGGCCGACCGCATCGGCCGCGACGGCCTCGCCGAACCCCTCACCCCCGGCGCACTCCTCGCCGAGGAGCGCCGCCTGTTCTACGTGGCGGCCACCCGCGCCCGCGACCGCCTCGTCGTCACCGCCGTCAAGGCCCCCGCCGACGACGGCGACCAGCCCTCCCGCTTCCTCACCGAGCTCGGCGTCCCCCCGCGCGACGTCACCGGCCGCCCCCGCCGCCCCCTCGCGGTCCCGGCGCTCGTCGCCGAGCTGCGCGCCACCACCGTCGACCCGGACGCCTCGCCCGCGCTGCGCGACGCCGCCGCCCGCCGCCTGGCCCGGCTCGCCGCGCTGACCGACGACGAGGACCGGCCGATGGTGCCCGCGGCGCACCCGCAGCGCTGGTGGGGCCTGTACGAGCCCACCCGCAGCAGCGTCCCGCTGCGCGACCGGGACCGGCCCGTGGCCCTCTCCGGCAGCGCCCTGGACCAGCTGGCCAACACCTGCTCCCTCCAGTGGTTCCTGGGCCGCGAGGTCAAGGCCGACACCCCCTCCACCGCCGCCCAGGGCTTCGGCAACGTGGTCCACGTCCTCGCCGACGAGGTCGCCTCCGGCCGCACCCCCGCCGACCTGGCCGTCCTCATGGAACGCCTCGACTCCGTCTGGGACGCCCTCGCCTTCGACGCGCCCTGGAAGTCGGCCCAGGAGAAGGGGAACGCCCGGGCCGCCCTGGAACGCTTCCTGCGCTGGCACGCCACCGACCGCGGCGGCCGCCAGGCCGTGGCCACGGAGCACGAGTTCGACGTCACCCTCGAAGCCGGCGACGTGGCGGTCCGCATCCGCGGCTCCATGGACCGCGTCGAGGCCGACCCGCAGGGGCGCGCGTACGTCGTCGACTTCAAGACCGGCAAGGCCTCGCCCACGAAGGACGAGGTCGCCCGCCACCCCCAGCTCGCCGTCTACCAGCTCGCGGTCCGCGAGGGCGCCGTCGACGAGGTCTTCGACGGGCTGCGCCCCGCCCCCGGCGGCGCCGAGCTCGTCCAGCTCCGCCAGGGCGCGCCCAAGAAGGACGGAGGCGACGAGGTCCCCAGGATCCAGGCCCAGCAGCCGCTGGAGGGGGAGTGGGTGGGCGACCTGCTCGCCACCGCCGCCGGCCGCGTCCTGGACGAACGCTTCGCGCCCGCCGCGGGCAGACACTGCGACCACTGCTCCTTCCGCAGCGCGTGCAGTGCCCGCCCGGAGGGCCGCCAGACCGTGGAATGAGACGCCGTCCAGGAGTGTCGGTGGGTGCGGCTAGCCTCTTGGACGTGTCCGCGCGTCCGTCCGTCCTCACCGACCCCGAGCAGCTCAAGGAGCTCCTCGGCATCCCCTTCACGCCCGAACAGATGGCCTGCGTGACCGCCCCGCCCGCCCCGCAGGTCGTCGTGGCCGGCGCCGGATCCGGCAAGACCACCGTCATGGCCGCCCGCGTGGTCTGGCTGGTGGGCACCGGCGCGGTCGCACCCGAACAGGTCCTCGGCCTGACCTTCACCAACAAGGCCGCCGGGGAGCTCGCCGAACGCGTCCGCAAGGCCCTGGCACGGGCCGGCATCACCGACCCGGACCCCTCCCCGGCCGAGGCCGACACCGCCGGCGGCGAGCCGCGGATCTCCACGTACCACGCCTTCGCGGGTCAGCTCCTGACGGACCACGGCATGCGCATCGGGCTGGAGCCCAGCTCCCGGCTCCTCGCCGACGCCACCCGCTTCCAGCTCGCCGCGAAGGTGCTGCGCGAGGCCCCCGGCCCCTACCCGTCGCTCACCAAGTCCGTCCCCGACCTCGTCGGCGACCTGCTCGCGCTCGACGCGGAACTGTCCGAGCACCTGGTCGAACCGGCCGCGCTGCGCGCGTACGACACCGGGCTGCTGGACACCCTCGCCGGCACGAAGCTCGGCAACGAGGACCTGCGCAAGGTCCCCGAGGCCGTGCGCGGCCGCCTCGAACTGCTGGAGCTCGTCAGCCGCTACCGCGCCGCCAAACGCTCCCGCGACCTCTTCGACTTCAGCGACCAGATAGCCCTCTCCGCACAGCTCGCCACCACCCGGCCCGAGGTCGGGGCGCTGCTGCGCGAGGAGTTCCGGGTGGTCCTGCTCGACGAGTACCAGGACACCTCCGTCGCGCAGCGGCTGCTGCTGTCCGGCCTCTTCGGCGCGGGCACCGGGCACGCCGTGACCGCCGTGGGCGACCCCTGCCAGGCGATCTACGGCTGGCGCGGTGCCTCCGTGGCCAACCTCGACGACTTCCCCGAGCACTTCCCGCACGCCGACGGCAGCCCCGCCACCCGCCTGTCGCTCAGTGAGAACCGGCGCAGCGGCGGCCGCCTCCTCGACCTCGCCAACGGGCTCGCCGCCCCGCTGCGCGCGATGCACGAGGGAGTCGAGGCGCTGCGTGCGGCGCCCGGGGCCGAGCGCGCCGGTTCCGTGCGGTGCGCCCTGCTGGAGACGCACGCCGAGGAACTGGAGTGGCTCGCCGACTCCGTCGCCCACCTGGTCCGCACCGGGACGGAGCCGAAGGAGATCGCGGTCCTGTGCCGGTCCGCCGCCGACTTCGCCCGGATCCAGGCCGTCCTGGTCGCCCGGGACGTGCCGGTGGAGGTCGTCGGCCTCTCCGGGCTGCTCCACCTGCCCGAGGTCGCGGACCTCGTCGCCGTCTGCGAGGTCCTCCAGGATCCCGGGGCCAACGCCTCCCTCGTCCGGCTCCTCATCGGCCCGCGCTGGCGGATCGGCGCCCGCGACCTCGCCCTGCTGGGCCGCCGGGCCCGGCTCCTGATCGGCCGTGCCCCGGCCGGCGCGGAGGACGCCGACGAGCGGCTCGCCGCCGCCGTCGAGGGCGTGGACCCGGCGGAGATCGTGTCCCTCGCCGACGCCCTGGAGACCTTCCTCGACGGGGCCGGGCAGGCCCCGGACGACCTCCCCTTCTCCGCGGAGGCCCGGGTCCGCTTCGCGCACCTCGCCCAGGAGCTGCGCGACCTGCGCCGCTCGCTGGCCGACCCCCTGATGGACGTCCTGCACCGGGTCCTGTCCGCCACCGGGCTGGAGGTGGAACTGTCCGCCTCGCCGCACGCACTCGCCGCCCGCCGCCGCGAGACCCTGTCGAACTTCATGGACGTGGCCGCCGGTTTCGCCGCGCTCGACGGCGAGGCCACCCTCCTGGCGTTCCTGGCCTTCCTGCGCACCGCCGCCCAGTACGAGAAGGGGCTGGACCACGCCCTGCCCGGCGGGGAGAACACCG
This sequence comes from Streptomyces sp. NPDC058646, assembly GCF_042716875.1. Lineage (NCBI taxonomy): Bacteria > Bacillati > Actinomycetota > Actinomycetes > Kitasatosporales > Streptomycetaceae > Streptomyces > Streptomyces sp. NPDC058646. The sequence continues at coordinate 131,004 of NZ_JBHXRK010000010.1, forward strand.
TCAAGGTACTGACGGCCCACAAGTCCAAGGGCCTGGAATGGGACGTGGTCGTGGTGCCCGACCTGTGCGCGGGGTCCTTCCCGAAGGAGAAGCCGCCGGAGGCCTGGACCTCGTACGCGAAGGTGCTCCCGTACGCCCTGCGCGGCGACGCGTCCACGCTGCCGGGCGACCCGGCCTGGACCTCGGCCGGCCTGAAGTCCTTCAAGGCCGCCCTGAAGGACCACAAGGCGACCGAGGAACTCCGCCTCGGATACGTGACCTTCACCCGGCCGCGTTCCCTGCTGCTGGCCTCCGGCCACTGGTGGGGCCCGACCCAGAAGAAGCGCCGCGGCCCGTCCGCCTTCCTGACCGCCCTGTACGAGCACTGCGCGGCCGGGTTCGGCGAGATCGAGGCCTGGGCGCAGGAGCCCGAGCCGGACGCGGAGAACCCGGCCCTGTCCGCCGAGGGCGGCCCCGACCACTCCTGGCCGCTGCCCCTGGACCCCGGCTCGCTCGCGCTGCGCCGCGCGGCGGCGGCCCTGGTGGAGTCCTACCTGGCGACGGCCGGGGCGCAGCCGCCGCGATCCCCGGAACCGGACGAGGACCACCTCTGGCCCCCGGACTGCGAGGAGCCGTCCTACGAGGACGAGCCCTGGCCGGACGAGCACGCCGCCCCGGGCCCCGCCACGGATGCCGCTCCGGGCCCCGACTTCGCGCCCGCCCCCGCGCCCGCCCCCGGCTCCGGGCCCCGGGACCCCGCCCCCGCCTGGGCTCCGGCCCTTGCGGCGGACGACCTGTGGCCGGAGGCCGAGCTGTGGGGTCCGGCCGGCGTGCCCGCGCCCCGGCCCGGGGAGCGTGCTCCCGCCGCGGCCCCGTACCCCGCCCCGGCGCCCGGCCGGGGATCCCGGCCCACCCCGGAGGAGGCGCCGCCCTCCCCCGAGGAGGCCCGGGCCATCGCCTCCTGGGACCGGGACCTCGACGCCCTCGAAGGCGAGCTCCGCCGGGCCCGCGCGGCCGTGCGCGACGTCGAGCTGCCCGCCGCCCTGTCCGCCAGCCAGCTGCTGCGGCTCGCCGCCGACGAGGAGGGCTTCGTCCGCGACCTCGCCCGCCCCATGCCCAGGCCGCCGCAGCCCGCGGCCCGCCAGGGCACCCGCTTCCACGCCTGGGTCGAGTCCCGCTTCGACGAGCTGCCGCTCCCGCTCCTGGACGTCCTGGACCCCGCCACCGAGCTGCCCGGCTCCGACCAGGAGATCGCCGACGAGGCCGACCTGGACTCCCTCAAGGCCGCCTTCGAGCGGAGCCCCTACGCCGAGCGGACCCCGTACCGCATGGAGGCCCCGGTCCAGCTGACCCTCGCCGGCCGCGTCGTCCGCGGCCGGATCGACGCCGTGTACCGCAACGACGACGGCTCGTACGAGATCGTCGACTGGAAGACCGGCCGCACCAGCGAGGCCGACCCCCTCCAGCTCGCCGTCTACCGGCTGGCCTGGTCGGAGGCCACCGGCACCCCCCTGGACAAGGTCACCGCGGCCTTCCTGCACGTACGCAGCGGCCGCGTCATCCGGCCCCGTGACCTGCCCGGACGTGCCCGCCTTGAGCGGATCCTCCAAGGCGAATCGGGCACCGGCCGAGCCCCCCGGACGGACGGTTAGGCTCGTGGGCATGAGCCACGCCCCGGCGGACAGCGCCGTCCGCACGTACATCGACAGCCACCGCGCCGCCTTCCTCGACGACCTCGCCGAGTGGCTGCGCATCCCCTCCGTCTCGGCTCAGCCCGAGCACGCGGGCGACGTACGCCGCAGCGCCGAATGGCTCGCCGCGAAGCTCAAGGAGACCGGCTTCCCGGTCGCCGACATCTGGGAGACGCCCGGAGCCCCCGCCGTCTTCGCCCACTGGCCGAGCGAGGACCCGGACGCCCCCACCGTCCTCGTGTACGGGCACCACGACGTGCAGCCCGCCGCCCTCGCCGACGGCTGGCACAGCGACCCGTTCGAGCCGGTCGTCAAGGACGGCCGGATGTACGCGCGGGGCGCCGCCGACGACAAGGGCCAGGTGTTCTTCCACACCCTCGGCGTCCGCGCCCACCTGGCCGCCACCGGCGCCGCGGCCCCCGCCGTGCACCTCAAGCTGCTCATCGAGGGCGAGGAGGAGTCCGGCTCGCCGCACTTCCGCGCCCTCGTCGAGGCCCGGGCCCGCGAGCTCGCCGCCGACGTCGTGATCGTCTCCGACACCGGCATGTGGTCCGAGACCACCCCCACCGTCTGCACCGGCATGCGCGGCGTCGCCGACTGCGAGATCGACTTCCACGGCCCGGACCAGGACATCCACTCCGGCGCGTTCGGCGGGGCCGTGCCCAATCCGGCCACCGTCGCCGCCCGCCTGGTCGCGGCCCTGCACGACGAGGACGGCCGCGTCACCCTCCCCGGCTTCTACGACAACATCGCCGAACTGACCGACGCGGAGCGGGCGCTCATCGCGGAGCTCCCCTTCGACGAGGCCGAATGGCTCCGCACGGCCAAGTCGTACGCGGCCTCCGGCGAGGCCGGCTACTCCACCCTGGAGCGCGTCTGGGCCCGCCCGACGGCCGAGGTCAACGGCATCGGCGGCGGCTACCAGGGGCCCGGCGGCAAGACGATCGTCCCCGCCTCCGCCCACCTGAAGCTGTCCTTCCGCCTGGTGTCCGGGCAGGACCCGTACGAGGTCGAGGCGGCCGTCAAGGACTGGGTCGCCGCCCGGGTCCCGGCGGGGATCCGGCACACCGTCACCTTCGGCGCACCCACCCGCCCGTGCCTGACGCCGCTGGACCACCCGGCCCTGCAGTCCGTCGTCCGGGCCATGGGCCGCGCCTTCGGCCAGAAGATCCGCTTCACCCGGGAGGGCGGCTCGGGGCCCGCGGCGGACCTCCAGGACGTCCTCGGCGCCCCCGTCCTCTTCCTCGGCGTCTCCGTCCCGTCCGACGGCTGGCACGCGCCGAACGAGAAGGTCGAGCTGGACCTCCTCCTCAAGGGCGCCGAGACGACCGCCTACCTCTGGGGAGACCTGGCCGCCCACCACCGCCCCGCCTGACCCGCCCGCCCTGCCTGTCCCACCACCGGGGGAGTTGGAAGTACCTGTGAGCACCGAAACCGAGCGCCCTCTCTCGCTCGCCGCGCCCAGCGGAATCGACCGCGCCGCGCACCACCGCCTCGACGAGGCATGGCTCGCCGCCGCCTGGAGCCACCCGACGACCCGTGTCTTCGTCGTCTCCGGCGGCCAGGTGCTGATCGACGACACCCCCGACGGGGGCACCGCCATCGTGATGACCCCGGCCTTCGAGGCCCCGGTCACCGAGACGCACCGCTACTTCCTGGGCACCGACGAGGACGGCGTACGGTACTTCGCGCTCCAGAAGGACTCGCTGCCCGGCCGGATGGACCAGTCGGCCCGCCCGGCCGGCCTGCGCGAGGCCGGGCTGCTGCTGCCCCCGCGCGACGCCGGGCTGATGGTGCACGCCGTGGCCCTGGAGAACTGGCAGCGGATGCACCGCTTCTGCTCCCGCTGCGGCGAGCGCACCGTGGTCGCCGCAGCGGGCCACATCCGCCGCTGCCCGGGCTGCGGCGCCGAGCACTATCCGCGCACCGACCCGGCCGTGATCATGCTGGTCACGGACGAGCAGGACCGCGCCCTGCTGGGGCGGCAGGTGCACTGGCCGGAGGGCCGCTTCTCGACGCTTGCCGGGTTCGTGGAGCCCGGCGAGTCGATCGAGCAGTCCGTGATCCGGGAGGTGTGGGAGGAGGCGGGTGTCAAGGTCGGCGAGGTCGAGTATGTGGCCAGCCAGCCGTGGCCGTTCCCGTACAGCCTGATGCTGGGCTTCACCGCCCGCGCCACCTCCTCCGAGATCACCGTGGACGGCGAGGAGATCGAGGAGGCCCGCTGGTTCTCCCGCGACGACCTGCGCACGGCGATCGAGACCGGTGAGGTGCTGCCGCCCTCGGGCATCTCCATCGCGGCCCGGCTGGTCGAGCTCTGGTACGGCAAGCCCCTGCCGCGGCCCTCGGCGTAAGACTCGTCACAGGGTCGCGCTCGTCACACCGGCACAGCAGGAGGCCCCCGCCGAGGCGGGGGCCTCCTGCCGTGCGCGGAGGGGACGCGCGGGGGGCGCCTCAGACCGCGAGGGCCTGCTTGACCTGCGCCAGGCTCGGGTTCGTCATGACGGACTCGTTGCCCGCGGAGGACTTCACGAGGACCGTGGGAACCGTCTGGTTGCCGCCGTTGGCCTTCTCCACGAACGCCGCGGACTCCGGGTCGAGCTCGATGTTGATCTCGTTGTACGCGATGCCTTCCCGGTCCAGCTGGGTCTTCAGCCGGCGGCAGTAGCCGCACCAGGTGGTGCTGTACATCGTGACGGTGCCCGTGTCCTGCATGCTGCGCTCTCCTTCGTGGGGGCTCGGTGGTCCGAGTACTCGAACGTACGGGGTGGCCCGGCCATTCCCCGGGGAACGGCCGGTTACCGGTCAGCGTCTGTCAAGTACGACGGACAGGTGCGGCCTGTGGACAAGTTTCCCGTCCGGCACTCGGGGCCTGGCAGCATGGCGGGGTGACAGCAGCAACGCACTCCTCATCCTTCCCGGCCGGACCCGACCACGCCGACTCGGCCGACGCGGTGCTCCTCGGCCTGGACCCGGAGCAGCGCGAGGTCGCCACGACCCTGCGCGGCCCGGTGTGCGTGCTGGCCGGCGCCGGTACGGGCAAGACCCGCGCCATCACCCACCGCATCGCGTACGGGGTCCGGTCCGGCCAGCTGATGCCGGCGAGCGTGCTGGCCGTCACCTTCACCAACCGCGCCGCCGGGGAGATGCGCGGCCGCCTGCGCTCCCTGGGCGCGGGCGGCGTCCAGGCCCGGACCTTCCACTCCGCCGCCCTGCGCCAGCTCCAGTACTTCTGGCCCAAGGCGGTCGGCGGGGACGTGCCCCGGCTGCTGGAGCGCAAGATCCAGCTCATCGCCGAGGCCGGGGCGCGCTGCCGCATCCGCCTCGACCGGGGGGAGCTGCGCGACGTCACCGGCGAGATCGAGTGGGCCAAGGTCACCCAGACCGTCCCCGCCGACTATCCCGTCGCGGTGCTGAAGACGGGCCGCGAGGCCCCCCGGGACACCGCCGAGACCGCCCAGATCTACGGGACGTACGAACAGCTCAAGCGCGACCGCGGCATGATCGACTTCGAGGACGTGCTGCTCCTCACCGTCGGCATCCTCCAGGACCGGTACGACATCGCCGAGCAGATCCGCAGCCAGTACCAGCACTTCGTCGTCGACGAGTACCAGGACGTCAGCCCCCTCCAGCAGCGCCTGCTGGACCTGTGGCTCGGCGAGCGCGACAGCCTCTGCGTCGTCGGTGACGCCAGCCAGACCATCTACTCCTTCACCGGGGCCACCCCCGACCACCTGCTGAACTTCCGCACCCGCTACCCGCAGGCCACCGTGGTCAAGCTGGTCCGCGACTACCGCTCCACCCCTCAGGTGGTCCATCTCGCCAACGGGCTGCTGAACCAGGCCAAGGGCCGCGCCGCCGAGCATCGCCTGGAGCTGGTCTCCCAGCGCGAGACCGGCCCCGACCCGGTCTACGCCGAGTACCCCGACGAGCCCGCCGAGGCCGAGGGGGTCGCCGGTCGGATCCGGGACCTCATCGCGGCCGGGGTCCCGGCGGGCGAGATCGCCGTGCTGTACCGCATCAACGCCCAGTCCGAGGTCTACGAACAGGCCCTCGCCGACGCCGGGGTCCCCTACCAGCTGCGCGGAGCCGAGCGCTTCTTCGAGCGCCAGGAGGTCCAGAAGGCGATCCTCGCGCTGCGCGGAGCCGCCCGCTCGGGCGGCAACGACCCGCTGCTGGAGGACGTCGTCGAACTGGGATCCCAGGTCAGGGCCGTGCTCAGCTCCACCGGCTGGGCCGCCGAACCGCCCGCGAGCTCCGGCGCCGTGCGCGACCAGTGGGAATCGCTGGCCGCGCTGGTGCGGCTAGCCGAGGACTTCGCCCGGACCCGGCCCGGCGCCACCCTGGTGGACCTGACGGTCGAGCTGGACGAGCGCAAGGCCGCCCAGCACGCCCCGACCGTCCAGGGCGTCACCCTCGCCTCGCTGCACGCCGCGAAGGGCCTGGAGTGGGACGCCGTCTTCCTCGTCGGCCTCACCGACGGCATGATGCCCATCACCTACGCCAAGACCGACGAGCAGGTCGAGGAGGAGCGCCGGCTGCTGTACGTCGGCGTCACCCGGGCACGCCACCACCTGACCCTGTCCTGGGCCCTCTCCCGCGCCCCGGGCGGCCGGGCCTCCCGCAGGGCCAGCCGCTTCCTGAACGGCCTGCGGCCGGGCTCCGTGGCTCCGGGCAGCGGGGCGGCCGCGGAGCGCGGGCCCCGCAAGCGCGCGCGGCGCGGCCCGGTGCTCTGCCGGGTCTGCGGCAGGACCCTGACCGAGGCCGGCGAGCTGAAGCTGATGCGCTGCGAGGACTGCCCGTCCGACATGGACGAAGGCCTCTACGAGCGGCTGCGGGAGTGGCGCGCGGCCCAGTCGAAGGAGCAGGGGCTGCCCGCCTACTGCGTCTTCACGGACAAGACGCTGATGGCGATCGCGGAGGCCGCGCCCTCCGAGGCGGGGGAGCTCTCTATGATCTCCGGGGTGGGCGGCCGCAAGCTCGACCGGTACGGGACCGAGGTCCTGGCCATCTGTGCAGGTCAAGAGCCCGGCGGCGAGGACGCCGACGACGCGTAGAAACTCGTCGGAAAAATAGTTTGCACATGCCCAGCCAATCCCCATAGGTTCTTAGCAACGGAAACGGTGGCTTCTCCGAAGCCCTGGATCCGTGCTGTACTTATCCGAATACGCATGGGACAGGCCTCAGGGCCCGGTCCCCGAGACGCCGAGAGGAGGCGAGACCAGTGGCCAGCTTCATGACCTTCACCAAAATGACCGATCGCTCGGTCGACGCTTCCTGCCTGCTCGGTTCCGTCTCCTTCCGGGGTACCGGTGTGTCCGCGATTTCCGCTGACCGCCCCGCCCTGCTGGCGACCCTTCCGGTCAGCGAGCGCAATGAGCGACCGACCCAGGCACCGGTGGCAGTACTGGCAGCGGAAGCAAAGGCGCATGGCGCCTATGCCCTCGCCGCCGCGGCCGGTGCCGGATCCAAGACGAAGCAGACGAAGCAGCAGCACCACCTGATGTGGGCCTTCCGTGGGCTCGAACCCTGGAGTGATCCAGCCTGATCGCATGATCAGGCCGGCGCCTTCAGGGCCGCGGAACCCCACCCGGGATCCGCGGCCCTTCTGTTTGTCCCCGAACGGGGACGGCGGAGCGAAGGGGCCTCGGGACTGGCAGAACCAGGTACCACCAGCCGCACCCGGCCGACCGGCCGGAACGACTAGCCGAACCAGACGAGGAAGAAACCACCGTGCAACTCGAAGCGCACGCCCCGTCCGTACCGCAGACCCACATGATCTCCCCGCCCGCAGTCCCGGAGGACCACGCCTTGACCCCGCTCACCGCGCTGACCGCGCTCGACGACGCCATCGAGAACCTCGGCGTACCCGTCCCGTGCCGTACCTTCGACCCCGAGGTCTTCTTCGCCGAGTCCCCGGCGGACGTCGAGTACGCCAAGTCGCTCTGCCGCACCTGCCCGCTCGTCGAGGCCTGCCTCGCCGGCGCCATCGAGCGCCGCGAGCCCTGGGGCGTCTGGGGTGGCGAGCTCTTCGTCCAGGGTGTCGTCGTAGCCCGCAAGCGTCCGCGTGGCCGCCCGCGCAAGAACCCGGTCGCGGCATGAACGCCGCGGGAACCATCGACCGCCCCCTCACGCACGACCCCTTGAAGCAGGCCCTCATGACCACCGACACCACCACGAGCGCGCAGCCGCACGGCGCCGCCCACGCAGACTTCATCACCGCCGGCGCGATCACCTCGCGTCAGAACAGGACCCGCGAAATGCAACTCATCCCAGAAGCCCTGGCTCGTGCCCATATGGACGACCGCCTGCGCGAGGCGGACGCCGAGCGTCACGCCACGCGCCTGGTCGCCGCGCGCCGCATGCAGCGGCGAGCCGAGCGCGTCTCGCTGCGCGCCCGGCGCGCGCTGGCCATGGCCGTCATGCAGTAGGAGCTGAGAACAGCCACCCGGGGGGACCGGTCCGAACGGACCGGTCCCCCCGGTGCGTTGCGGGCCGCCGCCACCCCCTGCGGGGATATCGTCTGGAGGTGGACCAGCCGACTCCCCACCCCGCCCAGCCGGGACCCGAGGCCCAGCCCGTCGTCTGCGCGCGCTGCGGCACCCGAGCCCCCGACGGCGCCCCGCCCTCCTGGACCTGCTCGGTCGAGAACGGGGCCAGAGAGTACTTCTGCGTCGACTGCGCGCGCGCCAACCTCCGGGCGATCGAGAGCCGTCTCGACTCGTCCTGGTGGTGAGCCCCCGCCCGGGACACGTCCCGGGCGGGGTCGGCGGTCACTCCGCGGGCAGGAACCCCGGCAGCCAGGACTCCAGTTCCTCCCGCAGCCGTACGGTCGCGCCCAGCTGGCACAGGACGCCGATGGTGCTCAGCGTCACCCGGTGGATCAGTACGTACGACGGCGGCAGGTTGATCTGCCGGCCCAACTGGTGCGCGGGGGAGCGGGGATCGGCGATCCGCGCCGCCTGGCCGCGCAGCCACGGCCGGGTGAAGGTGAACTCCTCGGCCTCGGCGGGCTCGATGATCGGCTTCAGGTAGTCCAGTACCGCGTCGGGGTCGAGCTCGATGGACTTCTTCACGAACCCCTCGGCACACAGGTGCCCGTAGACCCCGTCGGCGTCACCGTCCAGCGTCATCCGCAGCGACCTGCCGATGGGCTTCGGCCAGCCCCCGGGCAGCCGGTCGACCGTGCCGAAGTCCAGTACGCCCAGCCGCGTGCGGCCGTCCGCCCCGGAGACCAGCCGGAAGTTGCCGGGATGCGGGTCCGCGTGCAGCAGTCCGGTGCGGGCGGGACCGGAGAAGAGGAACCGGGCCAGCAGCTGACCGGCGCGGTCGCGCTCCTCCTGGGTGCCGTCGGCTATCACCTCCGACAGCGGGGTCCCCTCCAGCCACTCGGTCACCAGCACCTGGTCGCCCTGGTGCACGACATCGGGGACGACCACGTCCTCGTCGCCCACGAAGGCGTCCGCGTGCGAGCGCTGTGCCTCGGCCTCCAGCTCGTAGTCCAGCTCCTCCGTGACCCGCTCGCGCAGTTCCTTGATCACCGGCTTGATGTCCATGCCCGGAATCAGCGGCCCCAGCAGCCCGGCGAACCTGCTCAGTTGCCTGAGGTCCGACAGCAGCGCCTCACCGGCCCCGGGGTACTGGACCTTGACCGCGACCTCCCGGCCGTCGTGCCACACCGCCCGGTGCACCTGCCCGATCGAGGCCGCCGCGGCCGGCTTGTCCTCGAACTCCTCGAAGAGGTCCCGCCAGTCCTCGCCCAGCCGCTCCGCCAGCACCTTGTGCACCGTCGCCGCGGGCAGCGGCGGAGCGGCCTCCTGAAGCTTGGTCAGCGCCGCCCGGTAGGGCCCGGCCAGCTCTTCGGGAAGGGCCGACTCGAAGACCGAAAGGGCCTGCCCGAACTTCATGGCCCCGCCCTTCAACTCGCCCAGCGTGCGGAAGAGCTGATCGGCCGTGCGCTGCTGGAGCTCGCGCGCCACGATCTCCGCCGACTTCCCGCCGATCCGCTTGCCGAGCCCCCACGTGGCCCGGCCCGCCATGCCGAGCGGCAGCGCGGCGAGCTTGACCGTGCGCGTGACCGCCTTCCGGGGAAGATCAGACATACGCCCCTCCGTTTCCCAGACAGCTGTGCCGCAAGCGGCGGTTCGGGTGGCCTCTCGGACACAGGCATCCTGTCATGGCCGTTCTCCCGGCCCGGAGCCCGATCCTCGTCCCGCCGGCTCCGGCACCTGACGGACGGCCGCCCCGCAGGGACAGCCGGGGTGCGCGGCCACCGCCCGGTGCTCCCAGTGCAGGCCCGGCAGGGCCGCCTCCCAGCGGGCCGCGGTCGAGGCGGGCAGCTCCCCGTCCAGGAAGGACAGGGCGTGGGCCGCGGCCAGCCCGGCCACCGCGGTCGACAGCCCGAGGTCGCAGGCACCGGCCGCGCGGCGGCGGTGGGCCGACCGCCACTGCACCAGCATCCTCGGCCAGGCAGGGTCCCGCTCCACCCGGTCGCGCTCCATGCAGCCCGCGCAGGCCGTGGCACCCGGCAGCACCAGCGGCCCCACCAGCCCGGTGCCCTCCAGCACCCCCGCGTACAGATGCGGGGTGCCCGTGGCCACCCAGCCGGCCGCGGTGTCGGGATCCGGGGCCCAGGCCTGCAGACCGTCCCGCGGCGCGACCACCACCAGGGCCAGCCCGGGCTCCGGGCCCTCCTCCTCCCCGGCCCGCGGCGCACGGCCCGGGGCCGCCTCGCGGACCAGCCTGCCCGCGGCCTCGGCCCTCAGCCGGCCCACGCTCCCGGGCCCCATCCCGCCCGGCGCCACGTCCGCCGCCTCCACCCGGCCCCCGTCGAGCACCTCGACCCGGCCCACCCCCGCCCCGGCCAGGACCGCGGCGACCAGGGCGCCGACCCGGCCGCTCCCGCGCACCTGGACCCGTATCACCCGGCGGGCCGCGACGCCCCTCAAGTCACCGCCGGGCTCGCGGTGGACGAGAGAGAGGGAGGCCAGGTCGGGCCCCAGCCGCTCCAGCGCCTCCGGCCGTCCGCGCACGGCCTGGGCCCGGGGTCCGCCCGCGGTGGCGTCGTCGAGCAGACCGGCCCCGGCCAGCCGTCGCACCAGTGCGTCGGCCTGACCGTCCGGCAGCCCCATCCCGGACGCCTCCGCCCTCAGCAGTTCCATCCCGCGCGTCCCGTCGATCCGCTCGATGAACGACCCCGTCGCCGTGTCCACCGGGCCGAGCACCACCGCGTGGGCGGGAGTCACCCCGAACTGCACGCTCTCCCGGTCCCGCCAGGCCCGCGCCAGTGCGGGCTTCACCTTCGGATACATCGCCGTCCCCCGATTCCCCTGCCGACTGCGCCGCCTTCTGACGTCCTCTCCCGCAACATTGCCCGCCCGCCGGATTCCGTGCGGGAATTTGTCCACAGGCAAGGGCTATCAGGCATATGAGAGGGAAAGCGTGGGCGCCTCGGGTACCGGCTGTGAATCGATCACGTTCGAAGGCCGGAGCGGCGCGACTTCGGCCGGGCCTTCCGGGTACCGTCGTGCCGTGTCCGCCGACCCCCCGCAGCGCGCCGTCGAAGTCCGCCGGAGCGCGCGCCGCCGCAGGACCGTATCCGCCTACCGCGAGGGTGACCGTACGGTCGTCCTCATCCCTGCCCGGATGTCCGAGGCCGAGGAGCAGCGCTGGGTGGGCGTCATGCTCGACAAGCTGGCCGCGCAGGAGAGCAAGCGGACCCTCGGGGACGCGGAACTCACCGCCCGCGCGGAGCGTCTGTCCGAGCAGTACTTCAGCGGCCGCGCGCGCCCCCGCTCGGTGCGCTGGGTGACCAACCAGAACACCCGCTGGGGCTCCTGCACCCCGGCCGAGGGCAGCATCCGGCTCTCCCACCGCCTCCAGGGGATGCCCGAGTACGTCGTCGACTACGTGCTCCTCCACGAGCTGGCCCACCTGCTCGTACCCGGCCACGGCCCGCGTTTCTGGGAACTGCTGGAGCCCTACCCCCGCACCGAGCGGGCGCGCGGGTACCTGGAGGGCGTGGTCGCGGCCGAGCGCCTGCCGAAGGTGCCCACGGCGCGCGACGAATGACCGGGATGTCACGCACCGTGATGTGTACCGGGTCGGTACCGACTTGGCTGGATGTCGGCAGATGCCGTTAGCCTGAGCGGCACGCATTCACAGTCGGGATGGGGGACGGTCGTACGTATGGCCAGGGAATTCCAACGCGGCCACAAGGCCAAGATCAGTGATCTGACGGCGGGTACCGATCTGTACGTGGGCGTGCAGATCGCCGGGCCCGGACTCGTCTTCGACATCAGCTGCTTCGGCCTCGACGCGAACGAGCAGCTGTCCGACGACCGCTACTTCGTCTTCTTCAACCAGCCGAAGTCGCCGGAGGAGTCAATTCAGCAGCTCGGCGCACAGGCCGGCGACACCGAATCCTTCCGGGTGACGCTGGACCGCATTCCGGCGTCCATCCACAAGCTGTCCTTCACCGCCACCATCGACGGCGCCGGACAGATGTCGCAGGTCGGTCCGGGCTACATCCGGATCGTCGCGGGTGGCGAGGAAGTGGTGCGGTACGCGTTCACCGGCTCGGAGTTCACCACCGAGCGCGCCGTGATGCTCGGCGACTTCTACCTCAAGGACGTATGGCGCTTCGCCGCCGTCGGCCAGGGCTTCGACGGCGGCCTCGACGCGCTGCTGCGGAACTTCGGCGGCGAGGTAGCCGAGGAGGCGCAGCCGCAGCAGCAGGTCCCGGCCCAGGCCGCCGGCGCCCCCGGGTTCGCCCCGCCGCCGCAGGCCGCCGCCCCGGCGCCGTCCTTCGGCGCCCCGGCCCCGCAGGCACCGGCCCCCGCGCCCTCCTTCGGCGCCCCGGCCCCTGCGCCCGCTCCCGCCCCGCAGCCCCAGCCGTACCAGCAGCCCGCCGCGCCCGCGCCTGCCCCGGTGCACGCGGCCCCCACCATGGCCGCACCGCTCGCCCCTCCGGCCCCCGCGCCTTACGGACAGGCCCCCCAGGCCCCGCAGCCCTCGTACGGGCAGCTGCCCGGCCAGTACCCGGGCCAGACGCCCCCGCCCGCCCCGGCGCCGTACGGCCAGCAGCCGGGATACGGCCAGGTCCCCGGGCAGGTCCCCGGTCAGGCTTCGGGCCAGTTCCCCGGCCAGCAGCCCGGTCACCACCCCCAGGCGGCCCCCGCCGCGGCCGGACTCGCCGCAGCGCTCCAGCCGTACAAGGAGGCCCCCACCGGCGCCCGCTGGACCCCGCAGAACCAGCAGCTCATGCGGGTCGACCTCTCGATGGGCGGCCAGGCCGTCCTCGCCCGCCAGGGCAGCATGGTCCTGTACCAGGGCAAGGTCGACTTCAGCTACAAGGGAGCGGGCTTCGCCGGCCGCATCGTCGGCAACGCCACCGGCCAGGAGATGCAGCTCATGCGCTGCACCGGCCGCGGCCAGGTCTTCCTCGCGGAGACCGGTGCCCACCTGCACGCCATCGAGCTCCAGGGCGACGCCATCTGCGTCTCCGCCGAGAACGTCCTCGCCTTCGACGAGTCCCTCCAGCACGAGGTCCGCCGGATCGAGGGCCACGGCATTCCCGGCGGAGCCCTGTTCACCATGCAGTTCCAGGGATCCGGCACGGTGATCGTCAAGACCCACGGCGTCCCGGTCGTCCTGCCCGTCACCCCCACCACCTTCGCGGACAGCAACGCCATCGTCGCGTGGTCGGCCGCCTCACAGGTGATCATTTCCAGCCAGGTCCGGCTCCGGCGCAACGCCTACCCCGGCCACAGCGGGGAGACCGTGAACCTCCAGTTCCGCGGTGCTCCCGGCAACTTCATCGTCGTCCAGCCGTACGAGGTCTGAGGGAGCCCGACATGAACGCAATGAACCAGCAGCTCGCGGGCTACGCCCCGACCCCCGTCACGGCCCGCATGGGCAACCACGGCCGGGCCATGCTCAAGGTCGCCATGCAGAGCGGCCAGGACCTCTTCGCCCGCACCGGCTCGATGGTCGCCTACGAGGGTTTCGTCCAGTACGAGCCCAACCCGCCGGCCGTCCGTCAGATGGCCTCGCAGTGGCTCACGGGCGAGGGCGCCCCGCTGATGAAGTGCACCGGCGACGGGCTCCTCTACCTCGCCGACTACGGCGCCGACGTCGTCGTCATCAACCTCGACAACGACGCGCTCTCCGTCAACGGGACCAACCTGCTCGCCTTCGACGCGCACCTCCAGTGGGGGGTCGAGCGGGTCAAGGGCATGGCGAAGTTCGCCGGCCAGGGCCTGTTCAACGTAAAGATCGCCGGCACCGGATGGGTCGCGATCACCTCCCGCGGCACCCCGATCGTGGTCGACTGCGGCCGCGGCGAGGACGAGACGTACGTGGACCCGGACGCGCTCGTCGCCTGGTCCCCGAACCTGAAGGTCAAGGGGAAGCGCAGCTTCAAGGCCTCGTCGATGATCGGCCGAGGCAGCGGGGAGGCCTACCAGATGGCCTTCTCCGGCCAGGGCATCGTCGTCGTACAGCCGAGCGAGGACAGCACCGACCGGCTCCGGGCCCGGGGCTGAGGGGGAGCGGACACATCATGCAGAGTTCACTTTTCGCCCATGCCGAGGCGCAGTCCCAGGAGCGGTACGCCGTCCAGAACCCGCAGCTGCTGCGGGTCTCGCTGACCGGATCCGACGACGTCCTCGCCCGCAAGGGCGCCATGGTCGCCTACCAGGGCATCATCGATTTCGACGGCGAGTACCAGAGCGCCAACCAGCGGGGTGCCCGCCGCCGCACCGGCGAGGGCCTCGACCTCATGCGCTGCTCCGGGCAGGGCACGGTCTACCTGGCCAACCTCGCCCAGTACGTGCACGTCGTGGACGTGGACCAGGACGGCCTCACGGTCGACAGCAGTTACGTGCTGGCCCTGGACTCCACCCTGCACACCGAGGTCATCGCGGTGGACAGCCAGTACGGGATCTCCGGATCCGGCAAGTACCAGCTCAACATCAGCGGTCGTGGCAAGGTCGCGCTGATGACCTCCGGGCAGCCGCTGATGATGCAGGTCACGCCCGACAAGTACGTCAACGCCGACGCGGACGCCGTCGTCGCCTGGTCCACCTCGCTGCGCGTGCAGATGCAGGCCCAGACGCACTCCACCGGAGTCTGGCGGCGCCGCGGCAACACCGGTGAGGGCTGGGAGCTCAGCTTCCTGGGCACCGGCTACGCACTGGTGCAGCCCAGCGAGGTGCTGCCGCCGCAGAACGCCCAGCTCGGACAGGGCGCCGCGGCGCAGTTCGGCATGGGCCAGCACGGCTCCCACGCGCAGAACCAGAACAACGCCTGGAACTGACGCCCGATGCGGCGCGGGGGGGGGGGGCGGGCCGGCCCCCCCCCCCCCCCCCCCCCCACCCCCCGCCCCCGCCCCCCCGCCCCCCCCCGCCCCCGCCCAACC